>NZ_JBEOWS010000308.1:0-11848 GCF_040296125.1 Streptomyces sp. NPDC002265
CCGTCCGCCTGCAGCGAGACTAACTAACTAATTAGTCAGCCTACAAGCCTTGACTTGCCGCCGCGCCGGTCCCAGTCTGACTAACCAATTAGTCAGCCGGATCCCGCGGGTCCCCATGGGGAACCCGCGGCCCCTCCCGGTCACAGCCTCACCGCCCATCGCCGCCGCGCGCGGCGCGGAGGAGGACTTCATGAACCCCTCGACCACCCGGACGGCCACCGCGCCGCCCGGTCCGCCGAGCGAGACCCCCGATCACCCCGGCGAGGCCCTGCCCGCCCGCTACTACACGGATCCGGCCGTCGCGGCCGCGGAGACCGAACGCGTCTTCGCCAAGTCCTGGCAGCTCGTCTGCCACGAGTCCGACCTCCCCGGCCCGGGCGCCCGGCTGACGGCCACCGCCGCCGGCCGGGAGGTCCTGGTCGTGCGCACCGAGGACGGCGGCCTCGCCGCCCACCTCAACGTCTGCCGCCACCGCGGAACCCGCCTGGTCACCAGCCCGGAGCCGGAGGGCAAGGCGATCCGCTGCCCGTACCACGGCTGGACCTACAAGCTCGACGGACGCCTCGTCGGCGCCCCCGAGGCGCGCCGGATCCCCTGCCTGGACAAGCCCCGGCTCGGACTGCACCCGGTCAACGTGGAGTCCTTCCTCGGCTTCGTCTTCGTCAACCTCGACCTGGAGGCCACCCCGCTCGCCGAGACCAGCGCCGGGCTCGCCGAGGCCGTCGGCCACTACGCGGGACCCGGCCTCACACCGGTCGGCAAGCACCGCATCCACGACGTCACCGCCGGCGAACAGCAGAACGCCAACTGGAAGGTGATCGTCGACAACTACCTGGAGGGCTACCACGTCCCCGTCGCGCACCCCGCGCTGATGCGACTGCTCGACTACCAGGCGTACACGGTGGACGTACAGGAGAACTACGTCCTGTTCGAGTCGCCGCTGCGGGACAAGCCCTCCTCGAACTGGACGGAGCGCCTCTACCAGCGGCTCGCCACCCCGATGCCCGGGCTGACCGAGGCCGACCGGCGGGTCTGGCGCTACGCCGTGATCTACCCCAACACGCTGATCGACTTCTACCCTGACCACGTGCTCGCGTGGACCGCCCTCCCCACCGCCCAGGACCGGGCGGCGATCCCGGGCGCCTTCTACACCCGGCACGGGGAGAGCCTGCGCACCAGGATCGCCCGGCGGCTCAACATCCACATCGGCTGGGTCACCAACGACGAGGACGCCGAGCTGGTCGAACGCGTACAGGCCGGCCTGTCCACACCGGGGTTCGAGCCCGGCCCGCTCTCGCACCGCGAGGCCGCAGTCGGCTGGTTCGCCCGCCGGATCCGCCGCGACCTGGAGGAGGACGGCCGATGACGCCCCGCCGTCCCGCGGCCGGGCCCCACCGGCGCGTCGCACTCCTCCCGGCCGGCTTACCCCGGCACCGCTGACGCACGTCCGTACCCCTTTCCAGACCGGTCCTCACTACGGAGTCACAGGGCCTCCGTGAGCCGACCAGCCGGTCCCGCCCTGGACTGTCGTGCCGTTCCTCGACGGAGAGGACGCTCCATGTCCCCCGAGGTACCACCACCGACCCGACGCGCCCTGCTGCGGGCGGGCACCGGCGGCCTGCTGGGCGCCGCGGTCGGAGGCTGCGGGTTCATGCCCGCCAGAACACCCGACGACAAGGACCTGGCCCCGCCCCGCGCACGCGTCGACGGCGATCTCGTCTACTTCAACTGGGCCGACTACGTCGACCCGTCCGTCTTCAAGGGGTTCGAGAAGGAGTACGGCGTCAGCGTCGTCCAGTCGAACTTCGACTCGATGGAAGGCATGGTCGCCAAGCTCAACGCGGGCAACCGCTACGACATCATCTTCCCCAGCGCCAAATGGGCCCAGCGCCTCGCCCGCGGCGGCCGGCTGCGCCGGATCGACCACACGCAGCTCAGCCACTCCAAGGACGTGTTCGGCGCCCACTCCTACTTCGCCGACCCCTGGTACGACCCCGGCTCCGCGCACACCGTCCCCTTCACCGCCTACAAGACCGGCATCGGCTGGCGGCGCGACCGGATCGGCGAGCTGACCGGATCCTGGAAGGACCTGTGGAGCGACAAGGCCAGGGGCAAGGTCTTCCTGCTGGACGACCGTGACGAGGTCCTCGGCATGGGAGCCCTGGAACTCGGCCTCGACGTCAGCACCGGTGACCCGGGCGACCTCGACCGCATCACCACCCTGCTGGGCACCCTGCGCCCACGGCTGCGCGGCTTCTCCAGCGACAGCTACAACAACCTGCTCAACGGGAACGCCGTCATGACCCAGGCCTGGAGCGGCGACATGGCCGCCATGCTCAACCAGGCCAAGGACCCCTCCGTGTTCGGCTTCCAGGCGCCCAAGGAGGGGACACCGATCAACTCCGACTGCTACGCCATCCCCTGGAACGCCCCGCACCCCGGCACCGCGATGCTGTTCATCGACTACATGCTCCGGCCGGAGAACGTGAAGAAGAACATCGAGTACATCGGCTACCCCATGCCGGTGGCCGGCTCCGAGAAGACCTACGCCGAACTCGTCAGACCCTTCCCCGAGTGCCTCGTCACCGAGGCCGACCTCAAGGCCGACCTGTTCTTCCGCAACGGGAGCCACGCGGCCGAGGACGCGCGCGACACCGCCTGGACCCATGTGAAGGCGGGCTGAGACATGACACCGACGCGTCACCCCTCGCGCCCCCGCCGCGGCCCGGACGCCACCGGCACCCGCATGTGGACCTGGTTCATGCTCCCCGGCACCCTGTGGATGACCGGGTTCCTGATCGCCTCCCTGGTGCTGGTCGCCGTCCTCACCGTCGGCACCACCGACGAACTCGGCAACCCCCGCTTCGGGTTCGACCTCTCCAGCATCCGCGCCCTGGCCGACCCCGCCTACACCGAGGTACTGGCACGCTCCCTCGGCTACGCCCTGCTGACCTGCGTGATCTGCCTGCTGATCGCCTACCCGGTGGCGTACACCATCGCCCTGCACGGCGGCCGCTGGAAACACGCGCTCATCGCCGCGATCGTCGTGCCGTTCTTCGCCAACTATCTCGTCCGCATGTACGGCTGGTCGGTGGTCCTGTCCGACGACGGACCGCTGCTGCGGGCCCTGCGCGCCGTGGGACTGGCCGACGGCGACACGAAGATCCTCAACACCGGCGTGGGCGTGATCGCGGGACTCGTCTACGGATTCGTCGTCTTCATGATCATCCCGCTGTACGCGGCCCTGGAGCGGCTCGACGTCTCCCTCGTCGAGGCCGGCCGCGACCTCTACGGCGGCCCCGTGCGGACCTTCCTCCACGTCACCCTGCCCGCCACCCGGCAGGGCGCGGCGGCCGGACTGGTCCTCGTCTTCCTGCCCGCCATGGGCGACTTCGTCAGCGCGCAACTGATGGGCGGACCGGACCAGATCATGATCGGCAACCTCATCCAGGACAAGTTCTTCCAGGGCCAGAACTGGCCGCTCGGATCCGCGCTCACCATGCTGCTCATGCTCGTCCTGCTGGTCGGGATGCTCGGCTACCTCAGGCGCACCCGCAAGGACGAGGCGGAGGCCCGCCGATGACCCAGCTCAGCCCGCCCACCACCACCGCAGCCCCCGCACCCGAGCGGCCCGCCGCACGCACCCGCACCCGGCGCGGCCGCGCCGACCGCAAGCCCCGCGTCCTCGTCGCCGTCACCGCCCTCTTCTTCGCGCTGCTCTACCTGCCCATCGCCGTGGTGACGCTGTTCTCCTTCAACTCCCAGAAGTCCCTCACCGTCTTCAGCGGGTTCAGCCTGCGCTGGTACCGCGCCTTCGTCCACGACGACGTCCTGATCTCCTCGCTGGGCACGAGCCTGCGCATCTCCCTGGTGGCGACGGCCGGTTCGATCGTCCTCGGCGTCGCCCTGGCCCTCGGACTGGTCCGAAGCCGCACCCGGCTCGGCTCAGTGGCCGGCCTGATCATGCTCGTACCGCTGATCACCCCCGAGATCGTCACCGGCGTCGCGTCGATGCTCCTGTTCAAGGGCCTGGGCGTGACCCTGTCCACCGGCACGGTGATGGTCTCGGAGATCACCTTCTCCATCTCCTACGTCACCGTGATCCTCCGCTCCCGGGTCGCGGCCCTGAACCCCGAAGTGGAGGAGGCCGCGATGGACCTCGGGGCCACCCGCTGGCAGGCGGTCCGCCTGGTCACCCTGCCCGCCCTGCTGCCCGCGGTGCTCGCCAGCGCCGTACTGATCTTCGCGCTCGTCTTCGACGACTTCGTCCTCGCCTACTTCACCACCGGCGTCGACCCCCAGCCGCTGTCGGTGCGGATCTACTCGGCGATCCGCTTCGGGGTGCAGCCCACCATCAACGCCGTCGGCACGCTGATGCTCGCCGGATCCATCGGCCTGATCGCCCTGGCCCTCTTCATTCCGCGCCTGTTCGGCCGCCGCGGCGGCCTCGACATCCTCTCCGGGAGCTGACCATGGACGAGACCCACGCCGTCCGCCTCACCGGCGTCTCCAAGCGGTTCGCGGACACCTACGCCGTCCGCGACCTGAACCTCGACATCGAGGCCGGCCTCTTCTTCTCCCTGCTCGGCCCCTCCGGCTGCGGCAAGACCACCTCACTGCGCATGATCGGCGGCTTCACCGATCCCACGGAAGGATCGGTGCTGCTCGCGGGCGAGGACGTGACCGCGCTGCCGCCGAACAAGCGCAACGTCAACACCGTCTTCCAGAGCTACGCCCTGTTCGACCACCTCAGCATCGCCGACAACGTCGCCTTCGGCCTCAAGCGCAAGGGCGTCGAGAAGGCGGAGATCCGGCGCCGCGTCGGCGAGATGCTGGAACTGGTCCAGCTCGACGGCTTCGCCGGGCGCAAGCCCCGCACCCTCTCCGGCGGCCAGCGCCAGCGCGTCGCCCTCGCCCGCGCCCTGGTCAACCGGCCGGCCGTCCTCCTGCTCGACGAACCGCTCGCAGCCCTCGACCTGAAGCTGCGCCGCCAGATGCAGGTGGAGCTCAAGCAGATCCAGCGCGAGGTCGGCATCACCTTCGTCTTCGTCACCCACGACCAGGACGAAGCACTGACCATGTCGGACCGGATCTGTGTCATGAACGAGGGCCGCGTCGAGCAGTGCGGCACCCCCGAGGACGTGTACGAGCACCCCGCCAGCCGCTTCGTCGCCTCCTTCATGGGCACCTCCAACCTGATGACCGGCACCTACCGCGGCGGCGAGGTCACCCTCGACCAGGGACCCGCCCTGCCCGTCGGCCCCCGAGCCGCCATCGCCGACGGCACCCCGGTCAGTGTCTCCGTACGCCCCGAGAAGGTCTGGCTGTCCGACTTCGAACCGGGCATGTCGATGCTGCGCGGAGTCATCCGCGACACCGTCTACAGCGGCCCCACCACCACCTATCTGATCGAACTCGCGCCCGGCGTCACCCTGTCCGTGCTGGAGCAGAACACGGCACGCGCCCGCATGGAGGACCGCTGGAGCGGCGGCGAGACGGTCGAGTTCGGCTGGCGGCCCGAGCACTGCCTCGTCCTCGCCTGACCGCCCCCACCCGATCTGAAAGCGAAACCGATGCATCACGACGTGATCGTTCTCGGTGCCGGGCTGGCCGGGCTCGCCGCCGCCCGGGACCTGGCCGCCGCCGGCACCGACGTACTCGTCCTGGAGGCCAGGGACCGGGTCGGCGGCCGGGTCGAACAGGCCCGCCTCCCCGACGGCCGCACCGTCCAGCTCGGCGGGGAGGTCGTCGGCCGCGCCCACACCGCCTACCTCGACCTCGCCGCGGAACTGGGACTGAAGCTGGTACCCAGCTACGTGGCCGAGCCCGGCCGGATGGTCCGCGCCACGCCGGAGGGCAGCTCCGCCGGTGAACCGCCGCACTGGTTCGGCGACGGCGACGCGGCCCTCCACGCCCGGCTCGGCGCCGAGTTCGCCACCCTGGCCGCCACCGTCGACCCCGGCGACCCCTGGTCGCACCCGGACGCGGCCGCCCTGGACCGGCTGTCCGTGGGCGCCTGGCTGCGCTCCCGGCACGCCACCCCCGCCGTCGTCCGCCTGTGGGAGATCGGCCAACTGGCCCTCGCCGGAGGCTCCTACGAGCGGATCTCCCTGCTGGCCGCACTGCGCAAGAGCGCCGCCGTCCCCGCGTCCGGCCCGGGCGACTACGACTACGACGACTGGGAAGGGCTGCGGCTCGCCGAGGGCTCGGCGACCCTGGCCGAGATGATGGGCCGCGAACTCGGCCCGCGCGTCCGCCTCGGCTCACCCGTCGCCGCCCTCGACGTACGCCCCGGCCGCTGCACCGTCCGCCTCGTCACCGGCGAGGTCCTCACCGCCGGGGCCGTGGTGAGCGCCCTGCCCGTGGGACCGCTGCGGTCCGTCGCCGTCAGCGGCGTGAGCGAGGAGCGCCTCGCCTCCCTGCACCGGCAACGGCAGGCGACGGCGGCCAAGTTCGCCGCCGTCTACGACCGTCCCTTCTGGCGCGCGGACGATCTGAACGGCCTCTCCGAGTCCGAGGGCGTCCTCGGCAGCACCTGGCCCCAGAACGAAGGCGTCCTGTCCGCACTGGTCCCGCCGGAGCGCTACGGCGTCCTGCTGGGCACCCCGCCCCAGCTGCGCACCCCCGAACTGCTTGCCGAGATTGCCGGCCTGTACGGCGACGAGGCCCGCCGACCGCTCGCCTGCTACCTGCGGCTGTGGGGCAGCGACCCCTGGACACAGGGCTACGTCACCCAGTGGCCGCCGGGCGAGGTGATGGCCGTGGGGCCGTCGCACGGCACCCACGAACCCCCGTTCTACGTCTGCGGATCCGACCAGTGGGTCGCCGGATACATGGAAGGCGCCGTCCGCACCGGCCGCGCCGCAGCGAAGGAGGCACTGCTCCGTGGCTGACAACGCCCGCCCGGCAACCGTCCTCAACCACATCGGCGGCAAGGAGACACCCGCCGCGTCGGGCGCCACCCTGCGCCTGATCGACCCGGCCACCGGACGTCTCCACGGCACCGCTCCGCTCTCCGGCACCGACGACGTCGACGACGCCTGCCGCGCGGCCGAGAACGCCCAGCACGTGTGGTCGGCCACCACCCCGCAGCAGCGCCAGGGCGCGCTGCTGCGCATCGCCGACGCGCTGGAGCGGCACGCCGACGCCGTGGCGAGCGCCGAGGTCGCCGACACCGGCAAACCCCGTGCCCTCTTCCTCGCCGACGAACTGCCCGCGATCGCCGACGTGCTGCGCTACTTCGCCGGCGCCGCACGCAACCTGCCCGGCGCCGCGGCCGCCGAGTACACCCCCGGCCGCACCTCCGTGCTGCGCCGGGAACCCATCGGCGTCTGCGCGCAGATCACCCCGTGGAACTACCCGCTGATGATGGCCGTGTGGAAGATCGCCCCCGCGCTCGCCGCCGGCAACACCGTCGTCCTCAAACCGTCCGACAGCACGCCCTCCTCCGCCACGCTCCTGGCCCGGCTGGCCGCCGAGCACCTGCCGCCCGGTGTGCTCAACGTCGTCTGCGGCGACCGTGACACCGGCCGCCTGCTGGTCGCCCATCCCGCCGTGCGGCTCGTCGCCCTCACCGGGAGCGTCCGCGCCGGACAGCAGATCGCCGCGGCCGCGGCCGCCGACCTCAAACGGCTCCACCTGGAGCTCGGCGGCAACGCACCCGTGCTGATCCACGAGGACGCCGACCTGGACGACGCCGTAGGACAGCTGTCGTCGCTGGCCTTCTACAACGCGGGCCAGGACTGCACCGCCGCCACCAGGGTCCTGGTCCACCACCGGATCCACGACGCCTTCCTCGACGCCTTCGCCGAACGGGCCGCCCGGCAGGTCCCCGGCGGCCCCGACGACCCGGACGCCGACTTCGGCCCGCTCAACAACGCGACCCAGCTCGCCTCCGTACGCCGTCTGCTGGAGACCCTGCCCGACCATGCCGAGGTCGTCACGGGAGGCGTGCAGCTGGACCGGCCCGGGTACTTCCACCAGGCCACGGTGGTCGCGGGGGTGCGCCAGGACGACGAGATCGTGCAGAGCGAGGTGTTCGGTCCGGTCGTGACGGTCCAGCCGTTCACCGACGAGTCCGAGGCCTTCGAACTGGCCAACGCCGTACCGCAGGGACTCGCCGCCAGCGTCTGGACACGCGATCACGACCGGGCCATGCGCGCGAGCCGCGCCCTGCGCACCGGGATCGTCTGGGTCAACACCCACGGCACCACGGTGTCGGAGATGCCGCACGGAGGCGTACGGCACTCCGGTCACGGCAGCGATCTGTCGCTGACCGGGCTGCTCGACTACACGCAGGTCAAGCACGTCATGCTGTGACGGGCCGCCCTCACCCGTCGTCGCCCGACCGGTTCGCGTGGCGCCGCCTGCTCTTGCCGGCGGTGTCCAGCAGCTCGCCCAGGGTGAGCGTCACGGTTGCCACGACGCGGGCCCAGCGCGGTCCGCCGCGCGCAGCCCAGAAGACACAGATACATCCGCCCACGACGAGTGCCAGCACACCGAGCAGCAGTACAACGACCATTTCCCTCACCTCTGCGTTCGTGCGGTCCCGCTGATCGTTCCGGGTTCGCGATCAGGATGAGTTCCGCGCGGTGCTGGCCCCGTTTGGCGCGCAAGAGGCCATGATCGGCTCTTGGCGGCCGAGGCCTCCCCCCCCCGGCTGTGTCCCCTCGAAGGGAGTATGTCCCTGGTGAGTTCGGTCAGGGTGAACCGCGGATGTGTTCGGCCGCGCGATGCCCCGAGTGCAGTGTGCCGTGGTCGGCGTCGTCGCCGAGGGGATCGGTAAGAACATCCCCATGGTGGCCATGCCGTGCGTGAACGCCGCCTACGTGCAGCACCGGCAGTTCGAGCGGAGCGTCTCCGAACTGCGGGAGATGGGCGTACGAGTTCTGTACGGGGAAGGTGGCTTCGTCCCGAGCCAGCCAGGCCAGAGCTGCCCTGCTGAGGGGAGAGCACGCTGGCGACGGTTTGAACGGTGTCGCTCATGCAGGCCCCTCACTCTCTGGGTGCGCAGCCGACGCTCGCCGTCGGTTGCGCACCCAGAGTCGGTGGTCTGTGCAAGGCGTGTCCGGCACAAGCCGGGCTGCACAATCGGCTGCGCAATGCTGTGACCGGCGTGGTCGGGTCTGTGGTCGGGGGTCTGCGCCATCGTGGTCGGGCTTATGGTCGGGCCTGTGGCCAGGGTATTGCGCAGGTCTGCGCAATACGCGGTTACGGATGTGCAGGGTGCATCTGCCGACTCTGCGGCCGGGGTTGCGGACGGGGCGCCAGACTGGCGCTGAGGGTTCGTCGCGCAACAGGTCGGCCAGGGGTGCCACCAGTACGGGGACCTCGCGCAGGAAACTGGACGACGCCGGATCCCGGGGCAGCCGCGGGTTGGGCGTCGGTGCCGTCCAGAGCGAATAGCGACCGCGGGAAGAGCGGGTGGGTGCGCGGCCATGCCTTCCCGGCTGCTCGCGGATCCCCGGTCATCGGCCGGGGAGGGTCACAACTCGGTCCGTGGGCGGGGCTCGCCACCGGTCAGAGGCATCCATACGGCGTGGGCGGGGCCGTGCTGCTCCAGGTCTTCCAGTACGGCGGCTCCCAGGCGGACTTCGCGGGCGAGGGCTGGTACGAGCGGGTACTGAGCCACCATCGCCTGCAGATCGCTCATCCGATTGTCCGGCCTGGTCCGGGAGACACCGGTGAGGACGAACAGGACGCGGGGGAAAACCGGATACCAGCGCAGCCGCGCAGGGCCTGCGGTGGCCTGCCTGCGCCGGTCGGCGGGCTGGGCCTCGTACTGGAACAGGCGGGCGTACTCGATCAGCTTCACGGCCGGCCGCTCGCTGCTCATGGTGGTGCGGTTGACTTCCACGAACGCGCGCAGCTTTCGCCGGTGTTGGCTCTCGAGGACCGTGTAGTGCATCACTGTGTCGGCCACGACACGTTCGCCCTCGCCGATGGAGTGGGAGACCTCAGGGGTCCAGTCCCAGGGGCGGTACTCGTGCCCGAGCCAGCCGGCGGGCGTCTGCGGCGAAGGAGAGGTGGGCGCGAACGACTGCGAGCGTGTGCGAGGGCAGATCCTCGGTGCGCGGGCGCGGCCGGGTGCGGGCACGGCGGGACGGGTCAAGCGGCCGGTTCGTCCTGGCCTGCGCTGGAGAAAATTGGTGGGAGGTGCCCCTTCTTCGGGAACGGCTCAATGACTCGTGGGACGCGGGCGTCCGAGTGCGAACCGGCTCGGTCCGGGCTCTCCTCGTACCAGCGCGGCCGCCAGCTCGCCGATGACCGACGCGAACTTGAAGCCGTGCCCGGAGAACCCTCCGAGCGCGGTGACCGGGCCCTGCCGGTCGATGACGAAGTCATGGTCGGGGGTGGTGGTGTACAGGCAGGTCACGGCCTCGGGCGCGGTGTGGTCCACGCCGGGGAGCCAGCGCTCGGCGTACGCCGCCAGCTCTCGCAGGATCGCGGCGTCCGGGGTGCGGTCGCGCCGGTCGGGGTCGACGACCGGGCCGACGCCGTGGAAGCCCGCCTTGACGCCGTCGGTGCTGCCGAGTCCGTAGACCCCGTCCGCGGTCAGGCCCTCCATGGGCAGCGCGGCGCCCGGGTGGTGAATGTAGCTGGGCCAGGTGAGCGCGTCCTGCGCGGGGAAGTGCGCGGGCTGTTCCTGGGTGACACGCAGCACCGGTACGCCGCCGACCAGTGGAGCGGTACCGCCGCCCAGCATTGCGGGCGCCCAGCCGCCGACCGCGACCACGACGGCATCGGCGCGCAGCTCCTCCTCCGTGTCCGTGACCACCCGGACCCCGGCGTCGCCGTGCACCGACAGCCCGGTCACCCGGACGCCGTGCCGGACCTCGGCTCCGTGGGCCCGCGCCGCCTGCTGGAAGGCGGTGACCGCCTCGTCGGCGTGCAGGCGTCCGGCCTCCGGGTGGAAGACCGCACCGGTGTCGGCGCGCAGCCCCGGCCAGCGCTCGGCGACCTCCTCCGGGGCCAGCCGCTCGGCAGGGTGTCCGGTGGCGGTCAGCGTCTCGTACAGTGCCTCGGTCGTGGCGGCCGGGCCGTGGTCGACGGCTCCGGTGAGGGTGAGCACCTGCCGTCCCGTCTCCTGCTCCAGCCGCCGCCACAGCGGCAGCGACCGCGCGGCGAGACCGACGTAGAAGGGGTCCGCGTAGGCCAGCCGGAAGATCCGCGAGGTGCCGTGCGAGCTGCCCCGGTCGTGGCCGGGCGGGAAGCGCTCCAGCAGGGTGACGCGGTCACCCTGGGCAGCAAGCCGCCACGCGGCGGACGAGCCCATGACCCCGCCACCGATGACGACGACTCGACGAGAAGACACGATGCTCGATCCTTTGGCGAATGATCCGGACCGACCGGGCAACCGGACGCCCCGAGGTTTTCCGGTGTGAACTGCACCTTTCTATCAGCCGTCGGCCCAGAGCGAACCGGCCGGGTCGCCGCCGCCGGCCCCTTGTGCCCCTCGTCGGGCGGTGAGTTGCTCACCCGGCTGGCCAGCGTCCCCCGGCGACCATGGCCGGGGACTGTGGAACACCCCCGCGTTGGCGGGGAGGACCACGGCGTGGACTGCGCCGAGATGATCTCGGTTGGAATCTAGGCTGGTTGACGCCGCTGCCGGCGTGTTGGCCCTGCCGGTTTGGTGGCAGGACCAACGGCATCACAGCTTGTCGTTCAGCAGCGAGTACATGAACATGTCCCGGCGTTCGTCCCTGACCTTCTGCCATCCCCGCAGCAGTCCCTCGCGCTGGAATCCCGCACGTTCGGCAGTTCGCACGGAGGCCGTGTTCCACGGCTCCACCCACAGTTCGAGCCGGGGAATCTGCAGATCCCGCAGGGCCCAGCCGGCCACTGCGTT
>NZ_JBEOWS010000309.1:0-11813 GCF_040296125.1 Streptomyces sp. NPDC002265
GTTAACGGTTCCCGACGGACGCCAGGTCCACGTCCTTGGTCTCACGGTAGCGCAGGAACGACACCGTGCTGATCAGGCAGAGCGCCGCCACGTACCAGGGGTACCAGCCGGCGTGCCCGTGCGCGGAGAGGTACTCGATCAGATAGGGCGCCGTGCCGCCGAACACGGCCACCGTCAGCGCGTACGGCAGTCCGATACCGCTCGACCGCAGCGCCGTCGGGAACATCTCCAGCGTCGCCGACGGCGCGGCCCCCGCGTAGCAGCCGAACAGCAGGAGCGCCGCCGTCATCACCACGCCCAGCCGCACCGCCGAACCCGACAGGAGCCCGAAGAGGACCGGGGCCAGACAGGCGGACCCGATGCCGAAGACCAGCAGCAGCGGACGGCGCCCGAAGCGGTCGGCGGCCGCCCCGAACAGCGGCAGCGCGGCCATGAACACCACCTGCGCGACGACGGCGGCCTTCAGTGCGGCGTTCGCCCCGATGCCGTACTGGAGTTGGGCGTACAGCGGCAGGTAGGAGGCGAAGGTGTAGTAGACGACGGTCGCCCCCAGCGTGAAGCCGGCCACGCGGACGGCGGCCCACGGATGGCTGCGCAGCACCTGCCGGGCGGGGTTGCGCGGCCGCTCCCGCACCGCCTCGAAGACGGAGGTCTCCCGCATCCGGCCGCGCAGGTACCAGCCGTACAGGGCGAGCAGCGCGCCGAGCGCGAAGGGCACACGCCAGCCCCAGTCGCCCAGTTGGGCCGGGGTGAGGGTGTCGTGCAGGAGCAGCGCGAGCAGGGTGGCGGCGAGGGAGCCGAGGGTGGTGCTGACGTAGACGGCGCTGGAGTACAGGCCGCGGCGCCCGGCCGGCGCGATCTCGTTCACGTACGTGCTCATCGCCGCGCCCTCGCCGCCCGCGGACAGGCCCTGCAGCGCCCTGGCCACCACCAGCAGCGCCGGGGCCAGCGCGCCGGCCGTCCGGTAGGGCGGGGCGAGCGCGATCAGCAGGCTGCCGGCCGCCATCAGCAGCAGGGACAGCCGCAGCGCGGGGCTGCGGCCGTGGCGGTCGCAGTACGCGCCGATCAGCGCGCCGCCGAGCGGCCGGAACAGGAAGCCGACGGCGAAGACCGACAGGGTCTGCAGGACGTTCGTGGCCGGGTCGCCCGCCGGGTAGAACTGCGGGCCGAGCAGCGCGGCGAACGTCACGAACGTGGCCCAGTCGAACCATTCCATGGCGTTGCCGACGGACCCGGCCAGCAACGGGCGCAGCCGTTCCCGCCCGGCAAGGACTCGAGGCGCGTCGGCGGCAAGGGTGTCGGTGTTCACGAGGTCGCCCTCCCGAGCGGGGGTCGTGCGGCGGATGGGATGCCGAGCCGGGCGCGGACGTCGTCGGCCTCGGCGACGCCGATGTCGGTGAAGGCCTCGAGAGCCTCGGTCCAGTACGCGTGCGCCCGCGCGTGGTCGCCGTCGGCCTCGGCGACGGCGCCCAGGACGTGCTTGGCCCTGGCGATGTTCAGGCGCTGCGCGGTCGGCTGGGACAGGGCGATCGCTCCTCGCGCGCACTCCTCGGCGCGGCGCGGATCGTCCAGACTCAGGTGGAGCGGGGCCAGTTCCAGGAGGATCTTGCTGCGGACGATGTGGTTGGCGCTCCCCTCGGCGAGCAGACGGGCCTCCTCGGCGTACCGGGCGGCGTTCCCGCCGCCCAGCAGGCCGTCGGTGACGGCCATGCGGGCCAGCGCGTACGCCTCGCCGTCGACGTAGCCGATCTGCCGGGCGCCGTCGAGCGCCGCGGCCGCGTGGGAGGCCGACTCGGCCAGTGAGCCGAGGCCCGCCCCGATGGCCGACAGCAGGCACAGCGTCTCCACCTCGTAGGTGCGGTCGCCGCCCTCCTGGAAGGAACTCAGGGCTCGCCGCGCCGAGTCGAGCGCGCTCTCGTGCCGGCCGGTGTCCAGGTCGACGAGGGCCAGCCCGTACAGCGAGATGCTTCTGTCGTACGAGGAGTTGATGGACTCGGACACCTTCAGCGCGCGGGTGAAGCAGGACCGCGCCTCGGCCGGTTCCCCGGTGGCCTGGCGCACCAGGCCCAGGTTGCGCAGGCTGTAGGAGCTGATGTGGTGCAGGCCGAGGCCGCTCGCGGTGGCCAGCGACGCCGTGAGGCACTCGGTGGCCCGCGCCATGTCACCGCGCGTCCAGTGGATGAACCCCAGCAGGCCCTGGGTGCTGGCCTCCAGACGCGGGGACCGCAGGGTGTGCGCGGCGGCGAGGGCCCGCTGCGCCGCCTGGAGCGCCTGCTCGCCCCGGCCGAGGCTGAGGTGGGCGAGGCTCATGTTGTTGAGCGTGGCCGCGACCTCCTCTGCCATGCCGAGCCGGTCGTGCAGCGCGAGACTCTTCTCCTGGTGCGCGATGGCCCGCTCGTAGTCGCCCAGCGTGTTGTGGAGGTTGGCGAGGCTGCGATGCATGGACGCGATGCCGCGCTCGTCGTGCAGGTTCTCGGCGGCGCTCAGGCCGACGCCGGTCGTCTCCCGCCACTCGGTGCGGTACTTGCCCGTCCAGAAGAAGCCGCGCAGCGCGTCGGCCAGATGCCAGGACAGGTGGTACGGGCCGTGCGTGCCGAAGTAACGTACACAGGCCATCAGGTTGCGCCGCTCGGCCAGCAGCCAGGCCATCGCGTGGCTCTCGTTGGGGAACTGCGGCACCTCGAAGGTCGCCCTGGGGCGCTCCGGCTGGGCGAGCCGCACGAACTCCGAGTACAGGACGTCGGCCGCGGCGCAGGCGCCCGCCAGGTACCACTGGCCGAGCCGCTCCAGTGCCTCGGCCCGCTCCCGGGCGCCGTGCTCGGCGAGCGCGCGGTCCTGGGCGTACTCGCGCAGCAGGTCGTGGAACTGGTAGCGGCCCGGGGCGGGTTGCTGCAACAGGCTGGCCGTCTCCAGCCGGCTCAGCCCGGTACGTGCCTGCGCCTCGCTGATGTCGGCGAGCACCGAGACGGCGGCGGGTGTGAAGTCGGAGCCGGGGAAGAGCCCGGCCAGCCGGAAGACCGCGCGGTCGTCCGGGGTCAGCGCGTCGTACGACAGGGCGATGGCCGTGGAGACGGCGGACGTGGTGTCGCCGTCGACGGAGAGGGCGGCGAGGCGGTTGCCGCGCCGCAGACTCTCCAGGTAGTCCTCGGTCTGCCCGCCGGGCGCGCCGATGAGGTTGGCCGCGGCGATCCGCAGCGCGAGCGGCAGGTACGAGCACAGGGCGGCCACTTCGCGCACGACGTCCGGCTCGATCGCCACCGCGGCCTGCCGCATCATGCCGGTGACCAGGTCGGCGGACTCCTGCTCGCTGAGCGTGCCGACCCGGACCACCTGGGCGCCGTGCGTGACCGCGAGGGAGCGCAACTGCCTTCTGCTGGTGATCAGTACGGAGCACCCCGGGTCGCCGGGGATGAGCGGCAGCACCTGTTCGACGCCGGACGCGTTGTCCAGCACCACCAGCACGCTCTTCCCGGTCAGTTTCGACCGGAAGAGGTTGGCCTGTTCGACCGGGTCGACCGGGATCTGTTCCGCGGGCACACCCAGGCTGCGCAGGAACTGCGAGAGCACCTGGTCCGGCGGGAGCGGGGCGTGCGCGCCGCCCTGTTCGTAGCCGCGCAGGTTCACGTACAGCTGCCCGTCGGGGAAGGCGCCCCGCACCCGGCTGCCGAGCCACACCGCGAGCGCCGTCTTGCCCACCCCGGGCGGCCCGGACAGCACCACGACGGGGACCCCGGTACGGTCCGAGACCGGCGGGAGTATCGCCTCGATCCGGCCGACGACATCGTCCCGGCCCACGAATCCCAGTGCCAGGGGCGGGAGTTGGGCGGGCACCGTGACGGCTCCGAGTCGCGGTCCGTGCGGCGCCGCGAGGGCGGGGTCCGATTCGAGGATGCCCGCGTGCAGCGTGCGCAGCCGTTCACCGGGCTCGACGCCGAGCTGCTCGACGAGTTCACGGCGGGCCTGCTGATAGACGTCCAGCGCCTCCGCCTGCCGGCCCGAGCGGTACAGGGCCAGCATCAGCAGGCTCCAGAAGTTCTCCCGCAGCGGGTTGTCCATCGCGGCGGTGCGCAGCTCCTTCACGAGCTGCGCGTGCCGGCCCAGGTGGAGCTCGGTCTCGAAGTACGCCTCCAGGGCGCCGAGCCGTTCGTCCTCCAGCGCCGGCGACTCGTCACGGCGTAACGCGTCCGACGGGATGTCCGCGAACGGCGCGCCCCGCCAGGCGCTCAGCGCCTCGGCCAGCAGCCGCGTCCGCTCCTCCGGTGTCTCCGTCCGCTGCGCGAGCCCGACCAGCCGGCGGAACCGGGTCAGGTCGAGTTCCTCCTCGGCCACGTCGATCCGGTAGCCGCCGGCCGTCGTCTCCACCAGGTCGTCGCCGAGCAGCATCCGCAGCCGTCGTACGTAGGTGTGCAGCGCCCCGCGCGGGTTGGACGGCTTGCGCTCGTCCCACAGCCAATCGGCGAGACGGTCGTTGTCGACCACCGAGCCCGCCCTCAGCAGCAACGCGGCCAGCAGTACCCGGAGTTTCCCGGAATCGACCACCACTTCTTTGCCTGCGACCCGGACGGCGAGCGTTCCCAGTATTCCGAAGCTGTTCCCGGCGCCGGGCGCGCCGGGGCTCCGCGATGGAACGAGTTCTGTTCGCACCATGCAGTTCTTGTCATCCCCCGTAGACGTGTGCACGGCCTCCCGGTGCCGCGCAGCGCGCCATTGCCGAAGCGCGGACAAGGGGACCCTCAGCCATGCGTCTGCCACCCTAGGTGACGGAGATGCCGGGCCGGGAGTTCCACCTTGTTCGATTCATCACACGGAGGAGCGGTGCCCTCACGTCCCGTACCGCCGGTCCAAGAGCGTCGGGAGTGATTTCGGTACGAAACGAGAATTCCCCGCGCGGTGCTTTACCGCGCGAAAGCGACGGGCTCGTAACAAACTCTTGACGAGTTCAACACCCTTTCATCGACAAGGAATTCACGGCCCGGACGAGTACGGCGGCGCGATACCCGTGAACCGGGAAATCGCCGCCGTCAGCGGGTCCGAGAAGGACGTCTCGTCAAGGCCGTAGGACGGGCGCGGGGCGCGCAGTGCCCGGAGGAAGTCGTCGGCCGCGTCGGGGTTTCCGGTGTCGGCGGCCGGGGGCGCGGGGGGTACCGGAGGCCCGCCGGGCGAGGGGGCGGTGCCGTCCGCGCCGGGTTCGGGGACGTACGGCGGCCTCGTGTGCCCGTACGCCTCGGACAGGGCGCGCGTGCCCGCCGTCCGGCCCAGGTGCGCTCTCGGCCGCACGCGCCGGACGGCGGTCCTGTCGTTCGCATGACGCATCACAGTCTCCTTCGTTCGCGGTTCGTGTCGGGCGGTCGTGCCCGGTCGTCGTGCCCGGCGGTCGTGCCCGGTCGTCGTGCCCGGCGGTCGTGCCCGGTCGTCGTGCCCGGCGGTCGTGTCCGGTGGTCGTGTCCGGTGGGCCTGTCCGGGCGGGGTCCGCGCCGTCAGACGCGGCGCAGGTGGTCGACGACGAGCGATGCGATGGCCGGCGACCAGTGCGGCGGGAAGATGTGGCCCATGCCCGCGATCCGCCACAGGCGCGCGTGCGGGATCACCCGGCGCAGTTCCTCGCCGTGTTCGAGCGGCAGGACCGGATCGCGCTCGCCGTGCACGACCAGGGTCGGCACGTCGAGGGCGGCGATCCGGCCGGTCAGCGGGGGCGTGCGGTCCAGTGCCACCGCGTGCCGCCAGGCGGTGTCGGACCCCTGCCCGCGGGCCAGCACGCGCCGGACCAGGTCCCCCCAGTAGACCTGGTCGAACGGCATGGTGTCCCCCACCAGCACCCGCCAGCCGTCGACCGCCGCGGCCAGGCACTCCTCGGGCCCCTGCGGCGGGGACGCGGTGAGCCGGGCGACCCGCTCCAGGACGGGCCGCCGCGGGCCGGGCAGTCCGGTCTCCGGCGGCAGCCGCACATCGCCGTTCGCGTCCGGGGAACTGGACAACAGCACCAGCGACCGCACGAGTTCGGGCCGGTCGAGCGCGAGCAACTGGGCCACCATGCCGCCGGCGGACTGTCCCACCACGTGCGCCGCGCCCAGACCGAGCCCGACGATCACGTCGGCGGCGTCCGCGGCCAGCGTCGACAGGTCGTACTCGGCGTCGGACTTCCCCGATCTGCCGGTGTCCCGGTGGTCGTAGCGCACCACGAACCAGCCGTCCGCGGCGATCAGCCGGCACAGTTCGTCGGGCCACACGATGCCCGGCGCCGTGCCGCCCATCACCAGCAGCAGCGCGGGGTCGCGCCGGCTGCCGAACGACTCCGTCCACAGCCGCAGCCCGTCCCGCGTGGCGATCTGCCCTTCCATCGGCTCTGTTTTCCCCTTGGTAGGGTGCGGTGGACCGCTGATCATCCGTCCTGGGGGAACTGAATGACCCGCGCACGCACGGCACTTGTCCTGGTTGATCTGCAACGGTGGATCGTCGGCATGCCGTGGCAGCCGATCGGCGGCGAGGCCGTGACCAAGGCCTGCGCCAGGCTCCGCGAGCGGTTCGCGGACACCGCCGCCTCGACCGTCGTCCTCGTCCGGTACGTACGGGCCGACGGCGCCGACGGCGGTGTCGGCGCCGCCGCCAACCAGCTGGTCCCCGGTCTCGAACCGCGCGACGGCGAGCATCTGGTGACCAAGCACGGCCTCGACGCCTTCGAGGGCACCGATCTCCACGACCGGCTGCGCGGCGAAGGCGTCACCGACGTGGTGATCGCCGGCCTGTCCACCGCGCACGGCGTCGCGTCCACCGCCGCGACGGCGGTGCGCCTCGGCTACGGCGTGGTCGTCGTCTCCGACGCCACGGCCAGCGTGGACGAGGCGCAGCACCGCGAGGCGCTCGGCCGGCTCAGCGCGCTCGGCGCGCGCACCGGCCGGGTCTCGGACTTCGTGCCCGCGGGGGCCGACGCCAACTGACCTCGCGGTGCCGCCGGTTCACTGGTGGCTGACCGCCGTGGGCTTGACCACGTAGACGATGCGGTGGGCGACGTCCGGCGGCGGGCCGTCCAGCTTCATGCCGTACCGCTCGGCGAGCTGCGCGAAGAACTCACCGGAGGAGTCGTCGTCGATGCGGACCACCTCGCCCCGGATCTCCAGGTAGCGGTACGGCTGGTCCGGGTCGTTGACCGAGACCGCGACATGCGGGTCGGCGGTGATGTTCTTGTACTTGTAGCGGACCGTCGTGTTGGTGAAACGGACGTACTCGCCGTCCCAGGTGAACCACATCGGGTTCACCTGGGGGCCGTCGCCCGCCGCCCGGATCGTGGCCAGATGGCCGAAGAGCGGCCGCTCCAGCAGATCCCGGTGGCTGTCCGGAATGAGACTCATACCGTGTGTTCCCTCACTTTCCGTCGTTCGCCCCGCGGGGCGGTGAGCAGGGGGCGGAACAGGTCCGTCAGGCGGCCCCGCATCGCGGCGGCGTCCCTGGCGATCCAGTCCACATGGCCGTCCGGCCGGGCCAGCACGAACGCGGTCCTTCCGCGCCGCGCCCCGGTGCGGATGTCGACCACCGCGCCGAGCCGGTCCCGGCACCACCGTGTCAGCTCCCTCGCCGACTCGTCCTGCGGCCCGGTCAGGATCAACGTGTGGCGCAGATCGTCGAGTTCCCCGCGCAGCGGCAGCGGCACCAGCGCGCCGGGCACGAAGCCGGCCGTCTTCCTCCCGGCCGCGGGCTCGGCCCGGTACTTCGTGCGCAGACCGGCGAGCCACGGGATGTACGCCAGGTCGAACAGGCGCAGGCCCGACGCGACCCGCAGCACGTTGTCGCGCAGGACGACCTGGTGCGCCTTGCGCAGCAGCCAGAGCCTCGTCTGGACGTCGGCCTGGCGCACCACCGTGCGCGCCACCTCGCCGCGTTCGCTCTCGTAGCTGTCGAGCAGCCGCCCGGCGCTGTGTCCGTGCCAGACGAGGGCGAGCTTCCACGCCAGGTTGTGGGCGTCGTTGACACCGGTGTTGAGGCCCTGTCCGCCGGCCGGGCTGTGGATGTGCGCGGCGTCCCCGATCAGGAAGACCCGGCCGATCCGGGTCGTCTCGGCGTGCCGCGCGTGCACGTTGAACACGCTGATCCAGTCGGGGTCGCGCAGCCGGATCCCGCCGGGCCCGCGCTCGTCGACCAGGCTCTGCACCATGGCCAGGTCGACGTCCTCCTGGCTCACCCCGGGCGGCGCCGAGGTGAACACGCGCCAGCGGCCGTCGGGCAGCCCGCAGGCCACCAGGATGCCCCGCGGCGAGCAGAAGTAGTGCGTCATGCGGTGGTCGAAGCGGGTGTCGACCATGACGTCCGCGACCACGAACCGCAGTTCGTACGTGGACCCCTCGAAGCCGACGCCGAGCCGGCCGCGGACGGTGCTGCTCGCCCCGTCCGCCCCGACGACGTACGCGAACTCCTCCTCGTGCTCGGTGCCGTCCTCGTGGCGGGTCCGGGCCCGCACCCGGTCGTCGAGCTGCTCGAAGCCGAGCAGTTCGGTACGCCACCGCACGGCACCGCCGACCAAGGCGAGGTTGGTCCGCAGGACCTCCTCGATGTCCGGCTGCGGGCAGATCAGCGGCCGGGTCGCCGCCCTGTAGCGGAGGTCGGCGATGACCTTGCCGTCGGAGTAGTACCGCATCTGCGACTGGGGCAGCGCGCGGGTGGCGAGCAGTTCCTGGCCGCCGACCCGGTGGATCAGCTCGACGGTCCGCGGCCACAGGCCCAGCGCCTTCGACAGGGTGCTGGGGCCGTCGGCCCGGTCCACGCAGCGCACCGGCACACCGCGCCTGAGGAGTTCGGTCGCCGCGGTGAGCCCGGCGGGTCCCGCGCCCACGACGAGGACGGGGAGCGCGTCCTCGGGGGTGGTCATACGGCCGCCTCCTCGACGGCGGGCTCGGCGGCCGCGGCGGGCCGGGTGCGCTCGCGCAGCATCACGCTCACCAGTACCGCGCTCGCGGCGCAGATGACGGCGACCGTCCACAGCACCAGGTGCAGGCCGTCGGTGTAGCCGCGGGTGAGCAGGTCGAGGAAGCCGGAGCGGGCGGAACCGCCGACGGTGTGGGCCGCCCCGGCCAGGTCTCCGCCGATCACGCGGTCGGCCACGCCGTCCACGTCGACGTCCTTCGCGCCGCGGACCGCGGACAGGCCGTCGGAGATGTGCGAGCGGGTCGAGTTGAGCAGCACGGCGCTCATCACCGCGATGGCGAAGGCCTCACCGGCCAGGCGCATCGTGTTGAAGAGACCGGCGGCGGCACCCGCCTGGGCCGGCTCCACGGAGGTGATGGCCGCGCCGTCCACCAGACCGGCCGTCATGCCCATCGAGATGCCGAGCAGCAGCAGCGGACCGGCCAGCGCGGCCACCGACACGTCCGGGCCGATCAGGGTGAGCCAGGCCGCGCCGGCCGCGGCGACCACGAGGCTCAGGGTGAGCACGAGCCGGGTGGACACGCCGTTCTTGACCAGCTGGCTGACGACGAGCGGCACCACCAGGACGGGCAGGGTGAGCAGCATCATCGTGGCGCCCGAGGCGTTCACGCTCATCCCCACGACCCCGGTGAAGTACGTGGGCAGCAGCACCAGCAGGCACACGAAGCTGAAGGACAGCGCGATGGGGATCAGCGAAACCGCCATGAAACGGCCCTGCCTGAGGAGCGAGAGCTGGATCATGGGCTGGCTCTGCCGGAGTTCGGCGACGACGAACAGCGCCATCAGTACGGCGGCCCCGCCGAGCAGCAGCAGCGTGCCGGCGCTCGTCCAGCCCTGCTGCGGGCCCTGGACGATGGCGTACATCAGGCAGAACAGGGACAGTGTGAACGTGGTGGTGCCGGCCCAGTCGACCTTCGTCGCGGCGGGGTTCCTCGACTCCGGCATCATCGGCACCGCGAGGAGCACGAGCACCGAGATGACCAGGTGCGAGAGGAACACCGAGCGCCAGCCGTAGGCGTCGACGAGCAGGCCCGCGGTCGACGGGCCGAGGGCCAGACCGGCGCCGGCCGACGAGCCGAGGATCGCGAAGGCCCGCGCCTGGGCGGCGCCCTCGAACGTCGTGGCCAGGATCGCGGCGCCCGAGGTCATCACCGCGGCGGCCCCGAGACCGGCGAGCGCACGCGTCACGTCGAGCACCACGATGCTCGACGTGATCGCGCCGGCCAGCGTCGACAGCGCGAACAGGACAGTACCGGCGGTGAACATCCGCCGCCGGCCCACGATGTCCGCGAGGGAGCCGCAGCCCAGCATGAAGCAGGCGAAGGCCAGGTTGTAGGCGTTGACCACCCATTGCAGCGAGGCGAGCCCCACATGCAGATCGGAGTTGATCTCCGGGAGCGCGACGGAGGTACCGGTCAGCGAGGCGGGCAGAACCAGGACGGCGAGACAGACCGCGACCAGTGTGAGTGTCGGGTTGCCGCGACGGGCGTCCGGACTAGCCGTACTCATGAAACATCCTCTTTCAGGGGTTGTATGGGGGGTGAGGGGAAGGTCGGGAGCGAGGGGAAGGCCGGGGCGGGAGAAGCCGGGGGCGCGGGAGGTCAGCGGGCGGGCCGGGCGACGATCGCGCAGGTGAAGCCGAAGCCCCCGCCCGCCGAGACGGCGACGGCGATCTCGCCCGGGGCCAGGAGTTCCAGCGCCCGGATGTCCGCGAGGTTCGCGGCAAGGTCACCGGCTCCCAGGTGGCCGGTCCGGGCGCCCAGTTCGACGATGTCCGCCTTGGTCAGCCCTTCGACTGCCGGGTGGTACGTCTCGCGACGGACCTTGACGCCGACCCTGGGCAGGGCGAGCAGCCGGATCCGGGGATCGTCGGCGTCGACTCCGGCCTCCGCCAGCGCGGTCGTGACGATGCCGCGCAGGGCGTCGTGCACACCGCTGTAGAAGCCGTCGAGGCCGACATCGGTGATGAACGCCTTCTTGGTGCGCCTGACGTCGATCCGGTCGCTGTTCCACCGGGTCGCCGGGGTGAACTCGTCCCGGCCGCGGTGCAGTCCCTCGGCCGCCGAGACGGCGGCGCTGGACAGCCCAAGGAGCGTGAACTCGTCGACGCTGTCGTCGCGTTCGTGCAGCAGGAGTGCCGTGGCGCCGTCGCCGTAGAAGACGCCGTAGTCGCCCGCCCAGCGGTCGAAGCCCTCGTCGGGGAAGCGGTCGCCGGTGGTGACCAGGGCGGTGGCGGTGGAGCGGTCGGCCAGCAGCCGCGAAGCGGCCGCCTCCAGCGCGGTGCCGCCGCCGTTGCACATCACCTGGATGCCCAGCGGCACACCGCGCACCGCGCCGACCCGGTGCGCCACGTAGTGCGCGGGCGACCAGAAGTCGTGGCCCTGGTGGTGGATCCAGGCGTGGGTGGTGAAGCCGAGGTCCGCGCCGTGCCAGCCCGCCGCGTCGAGCGCGCCGCGCGCCGCCCGGACCGCCAGGTCCGGAGCCGAAAGCGTCGTCGAGACGGGGACCTCGGTGACGCCGGTGTTCACCAGGTCGTCCTCGTCGATCCTGCCGCGGGCGAGGGCGTCCTGGGCGGTCTCGACGTTCTCTGGCAGACAGGTCCTGACGGCCCGTATGCCCAGTCCGTTACCGAGTCGCATGGGTGGGTTCCTCCGTGCTCGACGGGATGGGGGTCGAGGGAGCCGCCGGGGTCCCGGGCGCCGACGGCCCGGGCGGGGTCGCCGGTTCCGTGGCGTACGCGCTGGTGGCCGGGCCGGCAGCGGCGCTCCCCTGTGCCGTCGCTGCCCGCCCGGCGGTCTCCGGAACCGCCGCCGTCGCCGCCTTCGCGGCCGACGGCCCGGCGGACTCCCATGCCGGTGCAGCCGTCGACGGCCCGGCGGTCTCCGATGCCGGAGCCGCCG
>NZ_JBEOWS010000310.1:0-11796 GCF_040296125.1 Streptomyces sp. NPDC002265
GGACCGTCGGTCCAGGGGGCCACCATGTGTGCGGGGGTCAGCCGCGATCTTCCGGAGCGACGTAGTCGAAGGTCGGGCCCGCGGTCAGGCCCTCGCCGTCGGGCATCGACATCAGGCTCTGTGCCTGCCCCTTGAGCGCGTACATCGTGCCCACCGACACCCCGAGCATCGCGGGATTGCCGTTGAACGCCTGCTCCAGGAGCTGCAGCAGCTTGCCGTACGCGATGTTGAACGCCTCCTGCGCCGTGCGGATCGCACTGCCCTCCGGATGGTCCTCCAGCCGCGGGTTGGGCCGCATCGGGCGCACCCCGGCGCGGTCGACGGTGAGCGTCTCGCCGGTGGGCCCTGTCTCCGGTGTGTCCCCCGGCTGGTAGCGCCGGCCCTGTGCGAGCTCCTGGAAGCGGTAGTAGTGCGAGACCGCCTTGGTCTGCGGGTGGAACATGTCCATGTCCCCGTCCCACACGTCGACGCGTGCCGCGCCCTCGCCCTGCTCCACGATCTCCTCCAGGGCGGAGAGCGCCGAGGTGAGATCGGTGACCGGGCTCAGCCGCCCGCCGGTGTGCCCGAAGGGTCCTGCCGCCACCTGGCGGGCGGGATCACCGGTGAAGACCTGTTCCTCGCCGAGCTCGGCGCACAGGTGTCGCAGGCCCTTCTCGATCGCGTCGTAGAACTGGCCGATCGTCATGTAGGCGTCTCCCTCGGCCGGGTCGCCCGGGTGGGCGGGTTGTTCGAGGCGGAGGAACATGGTGACCGCCTCCTGACCGAACGGCAGCAGGGACAGCTGCATGGAGGGGTCGGCGTGCGGCATGGGCCGCGGATGCGGCGACAGTATCTGCGGGGTGTCGACGCGAGGTTGCCCGCCGACCGCGTTCAGGAGGTTCGCCACCAGCGCGAGGTGGATCATCTCCTCGACGAACACGCTGCTGACCACCTCGACGGCGTGGGCGTTCCGCTCGGGGTCGAGGGAGTAGAGGGCTGTGAGGTAGGGCGGCAGCGTGGCGTGTTCCAGCTCGATGGCCCACTGCAGGTGCTCTCGCAGGTCCTCGATCGTCGTGATCGAGCGGAACCGGGTCTGGCCGGTGGGGTCTTGATGATTCATGGGGGGTCTCACCTGGGTTTCGTGCGTACGGTTCGGCCGCGGTTGCGGACCGACCTGTGGTCACCGGCATCGCTGCCGGCGGGGACCGCGCGGGCGGTCGGTGTTGTGGCGCGGGGTTGGTCAGGCGGCATACGAGCGGGAGAGGCGGACGGCGGAGATGTCGAAGTTGAGCCTGACCTTGTCGCTGATGAGGACGCCGCCGGTTTCGTCGGGCGTATTCCCGCCGAGCCCCCAGTCGGAGCGGCGCACCAGAGCGGTGCCGGAGAAGCCGACACGGTGGTCTCCGCTCTCGTCCTGCGTTGCCCCGTCGAAGCCGAGGTGGATGTGGAGAGGGAGTTCGACGTCCTTGATCCTGAGGTGGCCCATCAGACGGAACTGGCCATCTCCGCGGTCGGCGAGGCTGGCGGAGCGGAAGACCATCAGCGGATAGGTGGCGGCGTCGAGGAAGTCCGGACCCGCGAGATGGGTGTCCCGGTCAGGGCTGCTGGTGTCGATACTGCCGGTCTGGACGCTCAAGTAGGCCTCGGAGCGGCTGAGTTGGTACCCGTCCAGCTTGACCAGCCCCTCGAACGCGCCGAAGCGCCCGCGCACGTTCGCGATCATGGCGTGCCGGACGGAGAAGCCGATGGTGCTGTGTGCCGGGTCGATGGTGTAGACACCTGTCAGCGCTGTGTACGGGACGACGGTCGACATATGTGGGTCCTTGCGGTCGCTGGTCACGACGATCAGTCGTTGCGAGCCGTCGCCGTGTGCCTGCCGGTGGTGGAGCGGAGCGCAGCCGAGGAAGCCCGGGCAAGGTCCGCAGAAGGACAGACAGGTGAGGGCCCGCGCGTGTGACACTGGGACCGCCGCCGGGACGGCGTTCTGTGTGTCACAGCGTGTCGAGGGGGCAACGAGTCGCCGTTACGCGCGTCGTACGGTCAGCACCGCGGGATCGCCCGCGTCGGGCACCGGGGTGAATCCGTGCTGGGCCAGCTCAGCGGCGATGTCGTCCCGGGAAGCCGGCCACATCCAGAAGGTCTCGGTGTGCTCGCGCAGGACACCGGTCACGTCCCGCACCCAGTTGTCGAAACGGGTCCGGAGGCGGCCGGCGTCGGCCGACAGCACCATGCGCCCGCCGTACTCGTGCCGTCCTAGGCGCTGTTTCTCGGATCTCCTTACATGAGTGGGGTGTTGGCGGCAGGCTGGCTGCATGGGACGCGGTGATCTGACGAAGGCGGAGTGGGATCGGCTGGAGTCGTTCTTGCCTCGTGGTGGTGGACGCGGGGGCCGGTGGAGTGATCACCGCCGGGTGATCAAGGGGGTGCTGTACCGGGTGCGTACGGGGGTGCAGTGGCGGGATCTGCCGGAGCGGTTCGGGCCGTGGGAGACGGTCTACAAGCGTCATCGCCGCTGGTCGGCGGACGGGACCTGGCAGATGCTGCTGTCCAAAGTGCAGGCCGCCGAGGACGCTGCGGGCCGGATCGACTGGGATGTGTCGGTGGACTCCACGGCGGTGCGGGCCCACCAGCACGCCGCCGGCGCCAGGAAGGCACCGCCTGCCGCGGTTCCCCAAAAGGGGGTCCTGCGGCGGACGAACCAGGTCGATCCGGTGCTTCGGAAACTGCTCGCCCGGCTGGAGGAAGTGGTCAGATCGGCGCGTGTCTGGGACGTTCCCGCGGCGGCTTCACCACCAAGATCCACCTCGCAGCCGACGGACGATGCCCGCCACTCTCCCTCCACCTGACACCGGGGCACTACGGAGACAGCCCCCAGCTCCAGCGTGTCCTGCAGCAGGTGTCGGTGCCCCGCATCGGAGTCGGCCGACCTCGAACCCGACCCGACCATGTCCTGGCCGACAAGGCCTACACGTCCCGCGAAAACCGTCGCTACCTGCGACGACGCGGCATATCGCACACCATCCCCGAACGGCTCCACCAGCAAAGACACCGGCAGAACCGCGGCTCCCAAGGCGGTCGGCCCACCGGGTTCGACCCCGAGCGATACAAGAAACGCAACACGGTCGAACGTGCCATCAACCGCCTGAAAGGCTTCCGCGCCGTCGCCACACGCTACGAGAAACGGGCCTACACCTATCTCGGCACCGTCACTTTTGCAGCACTCATCATCTGGCTCCGCACATGATCCGAGAAACAGCGCCTAGTGGCTGGGCGGGCAGGGGGTGGACGGTGCGCACCCGCGGGAGGCGTGCCGCCGGGGGAAGCTGCAGCAGGAAGACGCCGCCGGGACAGAGCGCTTCGGTGACGGCGGGGTGGAGCCGTCGGCGCGAGGAAGGATCGAGGCACGCCAGGGTGTTGTGGCAGATGGCGACACCCGCGACACCGCGCAGGCCGGTCTCCGGGAGGGTGCAGGGGTGGACGGTGATCCGTTCGCGCGCGTCGGCGGGAAGGACGCGAGCCGGGTCATCAGGGTGGCGCTGCATGGACCGCGCGGGTTCGTCGGCGTGCACGTTGACGTCGGACCCGGTGAGGCCCAGCGGGGTGACACGGCCGGTGCCCGTGCCGATGTCCAGCACACCGACCCGCGCGTTGCCCACCGCTTCTCCGTACAGTTGCCGCACGTGCGCGGCATCGGCCTCCCTTTGCAGCACGTCGTGGAACTCGGCACTGACGGTGCAGGCCTCTCCGGAGGGCGCGCTCGTCGGATGCGCGGGCGAACGGGACGAAAGCGAGTGCATCCCCCACGTGACAGGTCCGGCGCCCCACCTGTGACGGGAGGTGTGACACTGTGTGCCACTATGTTGGGTGCATCCGGCGCAGCACATGATGCTCGTCGTCCCGGCCCGCCGCGGCCGCACAGCCTCCCCGGATCCCGGCCGCGGCCCCTATCACGAGGGATGTACCGACCATGCCCGCCATCCTCATCCACGGCGTTCCCGACACCCACCGCGTGTGGAACGGCGTACGCCGACACCTGACCCGCTCCGACGTCGAGGCCTGGGACCTGCCCGGATTCGGCACCCCCCGCCCCACCGGCTTCGGCTCCAGCAAGGAGGAGTACGTCGACTGGCTCGTCGAACGCCTCGAGCGCGTCGGCGAGCCCGTGGACCTGGTCGGTCACGACTGGGGCTGCATCCTCACCGCCCGTGTCGCCTCCCTCCGCCCCGACCTGGTGCGCACCTGGGCCGGTGGCAACGGGCCCGTCAGTTCCCGCTACGTCTGGCACCCGCTGGCCGAGACCTGGCAGGACCCCGTCGCCGGCGAGCGGTTCATGGCCGAACTGGACCCTGAGTCCTTCGCGAAGGACCTGGTGAACGGCTTCGACGCGCCCGCCGAACCGGTGGAGGAGATGGTCCGGCACGTCGACGGCACGATGAAGGACAGCATCCTGCGGCTGTACCGGTCCGCCGTGGCCATGGGGGCGGAGTGGGAACCGGCCCTGTCGAACGTCACCGCACCCGCGCTGGTGTTCTGGGGCGAGCGCGACCCGGCCTGCCAGATCGAGTTCGGCGACGAACTCGGCGCCGCCCTGCGCGCCACCCGCGTCCTCCATCTCGCCTGCAACCACTGGACGGTGCTGGAGCGGCCCGCGGAGGTGGCCGCCGCCCTCGAGGCGCACTGGGCGCAGGGCACCGGACGCTAGCCCGCGCCGGCAAGCGACGAGGGGCGCGGATCTGCGGACCGCCTCGGGCACGGTCGTGGAACACGGACGTCGTCCGCGCCCTCGTCGCACTGCTCCGCTCTGCCCTCGCAGGCCCGCGCGCTGCCTCCGCGGCGCGGGCCGGTGTCACAACCTGCGGGTTCTCAAGGTCTGTCCGCACGAGGGCACGCCAGTGTCCGGTGCGCGCGAGCGGAGACGGGAACATCATGTCGCGAGAAAACGGGTTCGTGATCGTCGGGGGCGGCCTCGCCGCGGGCAAGGCCGCCGAGGAACTCCGGCAACAGGGCTACGACGGCCCGCTCGTCCTCATCGGGGACGAAGCGGAGCGCCCCTACATCCGACCGCCGCTGTCCAAGGAGTACCTGCTCGGCAAGGAGGACCGCGAGTCCATATTCGTGCATCCCGAGAACTGGTACCGCGAGCACGACGTCGACCTGATGACCGGAACGCGCGTGACGGCCGTCGACGCACACACCCGCCAGATCGAACTCACCGGCGGACGCCAGATGTCCTACACCAAGCTGCTCCTGGCGACCGGATCGTCCCCCCGCCGGCTGACGGTGCCCGGGGCGGACATGGACAACGTGCTGTACCTGCGCCGCGTGGGAGACAGCGAGCGGCTCAAGGCCGCCTTCACCCCCGGGGCCCGCATCGTGGTCGTCGGCGGCGGCTGGATCGGCTTGGAAACCGCCGCGGCGGCCCGGACGGCCGGGGCGCTGGTGACCATCCTGGAGCACTCCGAGCTGCCGTTGCTGAAGGTACTCGGCCGGGAGGCGGCCGAGGTCTTCGCCAACCTGCACCGGGATCAAGGGGTCGTCCTGCGGCCCCACGCCGCCGTCGAGCGCATCACCGGTGACGGCACCCGCGCCGACGGCGTCCAGCTCGCCGACGGAACCCGACTGCCCGCCGACGCCGTGGTGGTGGGCATCGGCATCACCCCCAACGTCCAGCTCGCCGAGGCGGCGGGACTGGAGGTGCGCAACGGCATCGTCACCGACGAGCGTCTGCGCACCTCGGCCCAGGACGTGCACGCCGCGGGGGATGTCGCCAACGCCTACCATCCCCGGCTCGGCCGGCATCTGCGGGTGGAGCACTGGGCCAACGCCCTGCACCAGCCCCACACAGCGGCATTGGCCATGCTCGGCAAGGAGGCCGCGTACAACCGGCTGCCGTACTTCTACACCGATCAGTACGACCTCGGGATGGAGTACACGGGTTACACCGAGCCCGGCGGTTACGACCGCGTCGTCTTCCGCGGGAATCCGGCCGAGCGGCGGTTCATCGCCTTCTGGTTGGCCGGTGGCCGGGTCTTGGCAGGCATGAGTGTGAACGTGTGGAACGCCATCGACTCCGTCCGCGCCCTCGTCGAGTCCGGTGCCTCCGTGGCGGACGCGGGCCTGTCCGATCCCGACGTGCCCCTCGACAGCCTTCTGCCCTGACGACCACCGCGAAGGTGACCGCGGCTCGCCGGAGCACGGGGAGGTGCCGCTGCGTACGACCGGGTAACCGTGTCACACGGTCTGTCCCTGTCCGGTCAGCAGTGCATCGGTACGACCCGCCGGACGAAAGCGGACTGCCCCTTCCTCGGGAGCCGCGGCGGACATCGGCCGGAATCAGGGGTGGCACCGCCTTGTCGGGTGCTGTGCGAAGGGGTGATGCCAGATGGACCGGGAACAGGACGACGAGACGGTGCCGATCGCGGAGCTGCTCGACGAGCGACGGCGGCTGCTCAACGTGGCCTACTGGATGCTGGGCCGGAGCCAGGATGCCGACGACGTCGTGGCGGAGACCTACCGGCGCTGGTACGGCCTGTCCGACGACCACAGGATCCGCATCGCCGAACCCCGGTCCTGGCTGGTGAAGACCGTCGGCGGCATCTGTCTGGAGCGCTTGGCGCCGACCGGGCGCTCGCACCCGGGCCCGGTTGGCGGGGCGCTCCCTCAGGACCTGGACGAAGAGGTGAGCCAGGCCCTTCTCGAGGCGCTGGACACGCTGTCACCGGCCGAGCGGGCCGCATTCGTCCTCAACGACGTGTTCGGGATGGCTCCGGGGACGGTCGCCGCCATTGTCGGACAGACGGAACAGGAATGCGGCGAACTCGCCGCCCGGGGCCGGCACAGCCTTCGGACCAGGTGGGCACACCCCACTACACCGCAGCAGCACGACCATGTGGTGCGAGCGGTCCGGCAGGCCTGCGTGGCGGAGAACCCCGACCGCCTGAGGTCCCTCCTGGCACCGGACGCCACCGTGTTCTTCGACGGGGGCGGCAAGGTCAGAACCTTGACCCGGCCCGTCCACGGCGCACGGCGCGTCACCCGCAGCCTGCTGACCCTCCTGGCCGGGCGCCCCGGCACCACACTGCACTGCCAGTCCGTCAACGGCCGCACCGGGATAGTGGTGCGCTATGGCGACGAGGTCGCCGCGGTCATCAGTCTTGACATCGCGGGTGACCACGTCGTGCAGATCTGGGCGGTCCTCAACCCTGACAAGCTCCGCCACTGGAACCGGGCAGCCACGCAGGGGAAATGAGGACAACGCATGAGCCAGGACCTCGATCCGCATGCCGCCGGCGTCTTTCTGACCGCGGAAGCGGCCCTTCTCGAGGCGCGGATCCGCATCCTTCAAGAAGCGATTGACGACGTCGGCACCCGCATCGAACGATCGGCGGAGCGACTGCGCCGCCTTCGCGAGCAGTCCCAATGGGAATCCGGCCGAACGCCCGAGGAACCGCCGACCACGGCCGATCCCGCCCTCCCCGACCCGGAGTCCCGTCACGAACGACCCGAGCGGTCCGCACCCTGTCCACACCGCTGAGGTGCCGCTCACCAAAGGGTGAAGACAGTGGCAGGCACCTCATTAGACGGGGGCCTCGCATCACCATCTTTTGCATGTTCCGGGTTCGGAACTCGTACGCTGTGACATACGATGCACCCACATACATCCCCGGGTCCGAGCCGAGCGGCACCGCGGCTGACTTCAGCGAGGCGCGGCACGGAGGGTTGAGGATGAGAGGAAGACATGGTCTCGGCAACTCGCGCAGCGCATGAGATTGAGGTCACTGCGGAGAGCCTCCAGGAGGACCTCGCCCGCCTGGAGATCCAGAAGCGGGCACTGGAGAGGGAACTGGCCGCCGTGGCCGCCCACCTCGACTCCGTCCAGCGCGCCCTGAGCGCCCTGACGGCCCTGATGGCCGAGCCGTCCGGCCGCCGCGCCGCCGAGCAACCCGAACAAGCGAAGGCCGACACTCCGGCCGTCGCGCCCGCCCGCACGACGCGGAAGCAGTCCGCACCGCGACTGGCGGAGCCCACGCAGAAGAAGAAGCCGACGCCCTCCTCGCCTGCGGAGGCCGACGAACCGCGCAGCTACGGCTCGCTCACTGAACAGATCCTGGAGTACTTCGCCGGCGTCGGCGACGCGGAGGTCCGCGCGCGCGACGTGGCCACGGCGCTCGGCCGAGACACCGACTCCGGGAGCATCAATGCGGTGCGCAGCACGCTCGACCGACTGGTCGGCACCTCCCGCGTACGCCGGGCCGGCCGCGGTCTCTACCGCGCCCAGAAGTCCTGACCGGAGCCCCTTCGGCTCCGAGCACTCAAAGTCATGCAGTTGCCTCGGGCGCCTGCTCGCGGGGGTTCGCACAGGCGCCCGAGGCACGCACCCGCTGACGGACGGTCCGCGGGTGGGCGAGCGATCCCACACCGGCACCTAAGCATTGGCACACGGTGTCGATTCGCTGTGAAAAGTGTATAGCACTCCACACCGTCTTTGAATCCAACGTCCCGCTACCGGCCCCCGACCGGACGCTTAGGGTCACGCCTGGTCCCTCACCTTCGCGGCGGCCCCTCCCCCGCCTGGACTCTCCGACAACTTGTCTTCCCGAAAAGGCTGTTAAGCCCTTTACGCACAGCTCAGTCTCAACACACGTGTGACGGAAGCAGTTACTCTTTCCGTGGCCACTGCAGCAAACATGGCCCTATAGTCATCCCCGCATCGAGTTGTCGCCCGGGCCTTCCCCCCCACCCACCCACGAGCGGCCATGCCGCCGGCGCACCTTGATGCCCATGTTTCTTCCTCTGAGGAGCATCACCTTGCACAGAAGAAAGAAGGCCCTTGGCGTGCCCGTCGGCATCGCCGTGAGCGCGTTGGTCGCGGGCTCCCTGCTCACCCTGCCCGGCCACGCACTCGCCGACGGCCCGAGCGCGACCGCGAACTCTCGCCAACAGGCGCTGCTGGCCGCTGCCGAGGAGTTCGACATCCCGTCGAGCGTGCTGCTCGCCCTCTCCCACCAGGAGTCGGCATGGGAGGGCCACGGCGCCTTGCCGAGCACCGACGGCGGTTACGGACCTATGAACCTCACGGACGTCACCCCCACCATGCTGGCGGGCGGTGCCGCGGGCGCGGCGGGCCGCACCGACCTCGACTTCCTCTCCGCGGACCCCGCCCTGCACACCCTGCGCCAGGTGGCCGAGCTGACCGGGCTGTCCGTCAAGTGCCTGCGCGAGGACGACACCGCGAACATCCGCGGGGGTGCCGCCCTGCTCGCCTCGTACGAGAAGGAGTTGGTCGGGGCGACCCCCGCGGACCCCTCCCAATGGTACGGAGCCGTGGCCCGGTACAGCCAGGCCAAGCAGAAGCAGGCGGCTGCCTCCTTCGCCGACCGCGTCTTTCGCACCATCCGCAGCGGCGCCTCGGCGACGACCCAGGACGGCCAGCGCGTACGTCTGGCCGCCGGACCTACCATCAACCCCGCCCGGGAGCAGATCAACTCCCTGCGTCTGAAGTCCTCTTCGACGGCGGCCGCCACCGAATGCCCGACGACCGTCGCCTGCACTTTCGTCGCCGGATCACCGGTCGGCCGTCAGGTCGCCGACCGACCGACCAACGGCATCCGCATTGACACGATCGTCATCCATGACCTGGAGTCCACTTACGACGCCGGCGTGGCGGGCCTGGCGAACCCCACGAACCCGGGCGCGACCCACTACGTGATGTCCTCGACCGGCGCGGTCACTCAGATGGTGCCCACCAAGGACATCGCCTTCCACGCGGGGAACTACTCGACCAACCTGCACTCGATCGGCATCGAGCACGAGGGGTACGCCGCGCACGGCGCCGCCTGGTACTCGGAGGCGCAGTACCAGTCCACGGCGGACCTGGTGAAGTACCTGGCCGATCGGTTTGACATCCCGCTGGACCGGCAGCACGTCATCGGCCATGACAACGTTGCCGGGCCCAACTCCGCCCTGGTATCCGGCATGCACTGGGACCCGGGTTACGCCTGGGACTGGAACCACTTTATGAGCCTGCTCGACGCCCCCGTCAGCGGCGTATCCGAGGTGCCGCAGCCCGGCTCCGTCGTGTCGATCAAGCCGTCGTTCGCGGACAACGTGCAAACCCTCCAGATCTGCCCCTCCGACGACCCGACCGGCCAGACGACGACCTGCACCGAGCAGCAGCACCCGACCAACTTCGTCTACCTGCACACCGCCCCGAGCGAGACGGCCCCGCTCTTCGGCGACCAGGCGATCCACGGCACCGCGCCCGGCACCGGCCGGGTGAACGACTGGGGCAGCACGGCTCAGGCCGGGCAGCAGTTCGTCGTCGCGGACGTCCAGGACGACTGGACCGCGATCTGGTTCAGCGGTGCGAAGGTGTGGTTCCACAACCCCGGCGGCGTCAACACCCGTACCAGCTACGGAGTGAAAATCATCAAGCCCGCGGACACCGCTCCCGTGTCCCTCTACGGCTCCAGCTACCCCGACAAGGCCGAGTACCCGGCCGGCCTGGGCGCCTCCACGCAGGCACCGCTGAACATGTACGACATCCCGACCGGACAGGCATACGTGGCCACGCGGGAAGCGGCCGCCACCGACGATTACTTCCCCTCCAGCGGAGCGGTGGTCATCGGAGGCAAGAAGATGTACACCATCCAGTACAACCACCGTGTTGCCCTGGTCTACGCGAACGACGTCACCGCGACCACAGCCGTCCACCACTGGGAGAACGACGGCAACTGATCCTGCCGTCCCGGTAGTTGACCGACCTCAGGGGGCCCTCACGCGAAGTGCCGTCGGGCAACCCTGCATGAGGGCCATCACCTTGCCTGTTCCGCCCTCATCGACTCGAGCGCTCACTTCGGCACCCGCCGACCGGTCACAGACGCGAGGCGTCGTCGGTCAATAGGGGCATGAGCCATTCCCTCGCATCGAAGACCAGCACCGACGGGCCTGTCACCGTCATCAAGAGCTACATCGTGCCGACGGACGAAGCCGACCACTTCACAGGCGTGTACCAGGAGAACGCCCGGATCATGGCGGCCCAGCCCGGCTTTGTCCGCTCCCGCCTGCACCGGCCCCTCACGGAAGGCCCGGAGACCCGCTTCGTCCACATCGCGGAGTGGACGTCGGGGACCGCGCTCGACAAGGCCACCGACAATCCCGAGTGGCATGCCTCGCTGCAGCGCATGTTCGACGACCCCGACCTGCACATCACCTCAGAACCGGCGAGCTACCGCGTCGTCGTCGAACTCCACCCCTCCTGACAATGCGTCACTCGGCATCCTGGCCTCGAGGGGTGCTTCCGTCATCTGCAGCTTGCCGGCGTGCTGGGCGTCGGCCCACCAAGGAGCAGGCGTCTTCTTGCAAACCGGGGCCGCCTCCCGCAGGGGGAGCCGCGGCAGCCCGGACCTTGTCCTCGCGGCCGGTTCGCGCGGCGTCCGGCTTTCGCACACCCCGCGGCCGCGAGGACGGCCCCCGACAGGGCTCGCGCGCTGAAGCAGCGCGCGAGCCCTCACAGAAGGGCGTTGCCGGTCGAGGACGGCCGTCCCTTGCACTAAAGAGGTCCTAACAGAAGCCGTTGATCATGTGACTTTCGGCTGGGGTGGTCGTTGGTCTGGTCATGGGGATACGTCAGTCGCGGCCGTGGATCGTGTCGGATGAACTGTGGTTGCTGATCGAGCCGTTGTTGCCCGTACCGGCGCCAAAGCTGGTGGAGGGCAGACCGCGGGTTCCGGATCGGCAGGCGTTGTGCGGGATCCTGTTCGTGCTGCATACCGGCATCCAGTGGGAGTACCTGCCCCAGGAGCTGGGCTTCGGTTC
>NZ_JBEOWS010000311.1:0-11780 GCF_040296125.1 Streptomyces sp. NPDC002265
GAGGCTCTGGGGGTCCGCCCGCGGCCGTCCTTGGGGCCCTGCGGGTCCCGCCCAGGACCGTCCCGGCGCGGCCCCTGGGAGTCCATCCAGCGCCCGTCCCGGCGACCCCTGGAGGTCCGCCCGACGCCTGTCCCTGCGGGCCCTTGGCGGGGCTCCTCCGGACGCCGTCCCTGCGGCCACCGGCGGGGGCCGTCCGGTGCCGCCCCGGCGGGACGGTGAGCGGGCGTCCGACCGCAGGACGGCAAGCGGCCGCCCGGCGCCAGGACCGTGAGCGGCGAATGTGCGGCGGCACAGGCGAAGGCCCCCGGGGCGGACACCAGCCGGGGGCCTTCGGTTAACTGCCCGATCCGCCGCATCCGCCGCATCCGGCGAACCGGACGCACGGGGCGGATCGAGTCGATCGAGTGGATCGAGTGGATCGGAGGAGCGCGGCCGGCCGAACGGACCGGACCGGCTCGGTCGACCGGTGGATCAGACTGACTCGGCCATCGCGGCCATCGCCGCGTCGCCCTCGGCGCCGTCCTGCTTCGGTCCCGATCCCTTGAGCGCGACCTCCTTGACGAACACCGACGCCACCACCACGACCACGGCCACCGCCGCCCCGAGGACGAAGGCGGAGTGCGTACCGGCCGACACCGCGTGCTGGTAGGCCTCGCGCGCCGCCGCCGGCAGCTTGGCCAGGCTCGCCGCGTCGAGCTGCGCGGACTGCTCGGTGATCTTCGCACCCAGCGCACCCGCCCGCTCGGCCATGACGTCCTGGACCCGGTGGTTGAACAGCGCGCCCATGATCGCGACACCGAACGACGAACCGAGCGTACGCAGCAGGGTGGTGGTGGAGGACGCGACGCCCATGTCCTTCATCTCCACACTGTTCTGCGCCACCAGCATGGTGACCTGCATCAGGCAGCCCATGCCCAGGCCGAGGACGGCCATGTAGACACCGGAGATGAACCGGGTGGTGTCCGTGTCCATCGTCGACAGCAGGTAGAGACCGATCACCATCAGCACACCGCCGACGATGGGGAAGATCTTGTAGCGACCGGTGTTGGTGGTGACCCGGCCGGCGACCATCGACGTCACGAGCATCGCGCCCAGCATGGGCAGCAGCAGCAGACCGGAGTTGGTCGCGGAGGCACCCTGCACGGCCTGCTGGTACAGCGGCAGGAAGAGCGTGGCACCGAACATGGCGAAGCCGGTGATGAAGCCGATGACCGACATCAGGGTGAAGTTACGGCTGCGGAAGATGTGCAGCGGCACGATCGGCTCGGCCGCCTTGGTCTGCCAGAACAGGAACCCGACCAGCGCGGCGACACCGAGGCCGATGAGCTCCATGATCTGCGGGGACGTCCAGTCGTACTCCGTGCCGCCCCAGGTCGTGACGAGGACGATGGAGGTGATGCCGATGGTCAGCAGCGCGGCACCCAGATAGTCGATGCGCGTCTTGGCGCGCTTCTTCGGCAGGTGCAGGACGATGCTGATCGCGGTGAGCGCGACCGCGCCCAGCGGCAGGTTGATGTAGAAGGACCAGCGCCAGCCCCAGTTGTCGGTGATGGTGCCGCCGATCAGCGGACCGCCGATCATCGCCAGCGCCATGATGCCGGCCATCATGCCCTGGTACTTTCCGCGCTCGCGGGGCGGGATGAGGTCACCGATGATCGCCATGACGCCGACCATGAGACCGCCGGCGCCCAGACCCTGGACGGCCCGGAAGCCGATGAGCTGGCCCATGTCCTGGGCCATGCCGCTCAGCGCGGAGCCGATCAGGAAGATCACGATCGACGACATGAAGGCGCCCTTGCGGCCGTACATGTCGCCGAGCTTGCCCCAGATCGGGGTGGAGGCCGCGGTGGCGAGGGTGTACGCCGTCACGACCCAGGAGAGGTGCTCCAGGCCGCCGAGCTCGCCCACGATGGTCGGCATGGCCGTGCCGACGATCATGTTGTCGAGCATCGCCAGCATCATCGTGAGCATCAGCGCGAGCAGGACCACCCGCACGCTCCTGGGCTGTTTCTCTTCGTCCGTGCCGACCGCGTCGACCGCCTGTGTGTCCGCCATCATTCCCACTCCCCCGGGCCAAGTACTTACTTGCCGACCGGCTAGTTGACTACACTGGGCAAGATAGACCCGTAACTAGCCGGTCGTCAAGTAAGTTTCCTGGGAGCGCGAGGAGTACGAGGATGGGCGGCATCATGGACGGCACCAAGCAGCAGCGCCGCGGGAACACGCGCCAGCGCATCCAGGACGTCGCACTCGAACTGTTCGCCGAGCAGGGGTACGAGAAGACCTCGCTGCGCGAGATCGCCGAGGGCCTGGACGTCACCAAGGCCGCCCTCTACTACCACTTCAAGACCAAGGAAGAGATCCTGGTCAGCATCTTCGAGGACCTGACGCGGCCCATCGGGGAACTGATCGAGTGGGGCAAGGGGCAGCCGCACACACTGGAGACCAAGCAGGAGATCGTACGGCGCTACCACCAGGCGCTCATAGACGCGTCACCACTGTTCCGCTTCATGCAGGAGAACCAGGCGACGGTACGGGAACTGCGCATCGGCGACACGTTCAAGGACCGGATGCGCGGTCTGCGCGACATCATCATGGACCCGGACGCGGCACTGGTCGATCAGGTCCGCTGCCTCAGCGCCCTGTTCACGCTGCACGCCGGCATGTTCGTCATGCAGGACCTCGAAGGCGACCCCGAGGACAAGCGCAAGGCCGTCCTGGAGGTCGCCATCGATCAGGTGACGCAGGCCCACCGGGGCTCCTGACCCAGGGCCCGTCCGGCGGATCGTGACCCGGTCGGTCAGACCAGCACGCCCTTGGCGCGCAGGAAGGCGACCGGGTTGACCGCCGAGCCGTAGTTCGGGGTCGTACGGATCTCGAAGTGCAGGTGCGGGCCACTGGAGTTGCCGGTGTTGCCCGACAGGGCGATGTGCTGACCGGCCCCGACGTACTGGCCTATGCGCACGTCGACGCGGGACAGGTGGGCGTACTGCGAGTACAGGCCGTTGGCGTGCTTGATGACGATGGCGTTGCCGTAGGCCGAGCCGTCACCGGCACCCCCGCCACCGGCCTTGACGACCGTTCCGCCGGACGCGGCGACGACGTTGGTGCCGCTCGGCACGGCGAAGTCCTGGCCCGAGTGCTTGTGCGCCCACATGCCGCCGGCCTGGTTGAAGGTGGCGCTCAGCGCGTAGTACTTCACCGGCTTGACCCACACGCTCCCCGGCGCGACCGACTTGGCGGCGGGCTTGGCCGCAGCCGGCGCAGTGGCGGGCGTGGCGGCCGCGACCCCGGCTCCCAGCGTGACCGACATCCCCAGGCCCGCCCCCAGAACGGCGACGCGGTTGCGGAGCAGGGACGTACGGGCGTTACGGGACGAGACACGCTGGGACATAGAAACCTCACGACTTCGGGGACAGGATCGCCACCCGGCGGACAGACGTTCGCCGGGGTGGCCACACCTTGGTAACCCGCGGGCTCATCTGCACTCAAACGTGTGATCTACGACGAGAGGTAGTAAACAAACACCAAAATGCACACTTCTTGACACAACGCCCATTCGGTACGGCAACACCGAGGCCACGGGAAAGGGCGTGAGGACTTGAGAGTGAATGTCCGATTTGTCATTATCTGCGGTTTCACTAACCGGGATAGTAGGGAACAAATCGCCCGTGGCGCTTGTCACCGGGCGGCGAGATCACGGGGGCCGCAAATGTGACGCGGGCTACGCCGCGAAAGCCCACACCGGGACCTCCGGGAGCGGGTGCACGAACCGGCCGCCACAGGCGCCGCATTGACGTCCGGCACCGCCGCGTCGAGCCGCCGGAACGCTGACGGACCGCCAGATCGTGTCCCGCGGGACCGACTTGCGGACGCTGCGGCCATTCGCGTCTCAACTGAGCGCATTTCCCGCCGCTTTGTGACGCACGTCTCTGTACGCCTACCGCCCGGTAACCCTACGGTTCCCCTCGCGCCACCCTCACCCACGATCATGCCCATGATCCCGGCAGTGCACGGATGTGAGAGGACCCCCCACGCATGAACACAGGCTCCTGGACCCGCCGCATATCGGCCGCCGCCGTCTCCGCGGCCGCCCTGGTGGCGATGGCCGCCCCCGCCGAGGCCGCCACGACGAGCGGCACCGCCTCGGCGAGCAGCACCGCCTCGGCCGCCGCCACGAAGACCGACTACGCGACCTGGCAGCGGGACTGCCAGGCCGTGATGGACCAGGCCCTGCCGTACCTTCGGCAGCGCATCGCCGCCGCCGGGCCCGGCGAGAAGCCCGCCATCGTGCTCGACATCGACAACACCGCCCTGGAGACCGACTTCGGCTTCAGCTACCCGCAGCCGGCCAACGCCCCGGTCCTGGCGGTCGCCCGGTACGCCCAGGAGCACGGCGTCTCCGTCTTCTTCGTCACCGCCCGGCCGGGGATCATCTACCTGCCCACCGAGTACAACCTGGAGCACGACGGCTACGAGGTCTCCGGTCTCTACGTGCGCGGGCTGTTCGACCTCTTCAAGGACGTCGCCGCCTACAAGACCGCCCAGCGCGTCGACATCGAGTCGAAGGGCTACACGATCATCGCGAACATCGGCAACAGCGCCACCGACCTCTCGGGCGGCCACGCCGAGAAGACGTACAAGCTGCCGGACTACGACGGGCAGCTGTCCTAGGACAGGTCCCCAGGGCCTGGCCCAGGCCTTGCCAAGGCCTGGGCAGGCCTGGGCCAGGGCCAGGGCCTGGCCTCGGCCAGCCGCTCCCGGACATGCGGAAGGGGGCCGGTGCTTTCGCACCGGCCCCCTTCTGGCGTCGCCCTGGGGCTTACGCGTCCTTGCTCAGGTTCGGTCCGGCACCGCCGGCCGCCTGCTCGATCGGCGGGACGTCCGGCAGCGCCGACTTCTCCTCACCGCGGAAGGTGAAGGTCGCGGAGTCGCCCTCGCCCTCGGTGTCCACGACCACGATGTGACCGGGACGCAGCTCGCCGAAGAGGATCTTCTCCGAGAGCGTGTCCTCGATCTCGCGCTGGATGGTGCGGCGCAGCGGCCGGGCGCCCAGCACGGGGTCGTAGCCCTTCTTGGACAGCAGTTCCTTCGCGGACTGGGAGAGCTCGATGCCCATGTCCCGGTCCTTCAGGCGCTCGTCCACCTTGCCGACCATCAGGTCGACGATCCGCAGGATGTCCGCCTGGGTCAGCTGCGGGAAGACGACCACGTCGTCGACGCGGTTGAGGAACTCGGGCCGGAAGTGCTGCTTGAGCTCGTCCGAGACCTTGTTCTTCATGCGCTCGTAGTTGGTCTTCGTGTCGCCCGAGGCCGCGAAGCCCAGGTTGAAGCCCTTGGAGATGTCCCGGGTGCCGAGGTTGGTCGTCATGATGATGACCGTGTTCTTGAAGTCCACGACCCGGCCCTGGGAGTCGGTCAGACGACCGTCCTCCAGGATCTGCAGCAGCGAGTTGAAGATGTCCGGGTGGGCCTTCTCGACCTCGTCGAAGAGGACGACGGAGAACGGCTTGCGGCGGACCTTCTCGGTCAGCTGGCCGCCCTCTTCGTAGCCCACGTAGCCGGGGGGCGAACCGAACAGGCGCGAGACCGTGTGCTTCTCGCTGAACTCCGACATGTCGAGGGAGATCAGCGCGTCCTCGTCACCGAAGAGGAACTCGGCGAGCGCCTTGGACAGCTCGGTCTTACCGACACCGGACGGGCCGGCGAAGATGAACGAGCCACCGGGACGCTTGGGGTCCTTCAGACCGGCACGCGTACGGCGGATCGCCTTCGACAGCGCCTTGACGGCGTCGACCTGGCCGATGACCCGCTTGTGGAGCTCGTCCTCCATGCGCAGCAGGCGGGACGACTCCTCCTCGGTCAGCTTGAAGACCGGGATGCCGGTGGCGGTCGCGAGGACCTCGGCGATCAGCTCGCCGTCGACCTCGGCGACGACGTCCATGTCGCCGGCCTTCCACTCCTTCTCCCGCTTGGCCTTCGCGGCGAGGAGCTGCTTCTCCTTGTCGCGCAGGGAGGCGGCCTTCTCGAAGTCCTGCGAGTCGATCGCGGACTCCTTGTCCCGGCGGACACCGGCGATCTTCTCGTCGAACTCGCGCAGGTCCGGCGGCGCGGTCATCCGGCGGATACGCATCCGGGAGCCGGCCTCGTCGATCAGGTCGATGGCCTTGTCCGGCAGGAAGCGGTCCGAGATGTACCGGTCGGCCAGGGTGGCGGCCTGGACCAGCGCCTCGTCCGTGATGGACACGCGGTGGTGCGCCTCGTAGCGGTCGCGCAGACCCTTGAGGATCTCGATCGTGTGCGGCAGGGACGGCTCCGCGACCTGGATGGGCTGGAAGCGGCGCTCCAGGGCCGCGTCCTTCTCCAGGTGCTTGCGGTACTCGTCCAGCGTGGTCGCACCGATGGTCTGGAGCTCACCACGGGCCAGCATCGGCTTCAGGATCGACGCGGCGTCGATGGCGCCCTCGGCCGCACCGGCACCGACCAGCGTGTGCAGCTCGTCGATGAACAGGATGATGTCGCCGCGGGTGCGGATCTCCTTGAGGACCTTCTTCAGGCGCTCCTCGAAGTCACCGCGGTAGCGGGAACCGGCGACCAGGGCACCGAGGTCGAGGGTGTAGAGGTGCTTGTCCTTGAGGGTCTCGGGCACCTCGCCCTTGACGATGGCCTGGGCCAGGCCCTCGACGACGGCGGTCTTGCCGACGCCGGGCTCACCGATCAGCACCGGGTTGTTCTTGGTACGGCGGGACAGCACCTGCATGACCCGCTCGATCTCCTTCTCGCGCCCGATGACCGGGTCGAGCTTGGACTCACGAGCGGCCTGGGTGAGGTTCCGGCCGAACTGGTCGAGGACCAGGGACGTCGAGGGAGTGCCCTCGGCAGGCCCGCCGGCGGTGGCGGTCTCCTTGCCCTGGTAGCCCGACAGCAGCTGGATGACCTGCTGGCGGACACGGTTGAGATCGGCACCCAGCTTGACCAGGACCTGGGCGGCGACGCCCTCGCCCTCGCGGATCAGGCCGAGCAGGATGTGCTCCGTGCCGATGTAGTTGTGGCCGAGCTGAAGAGCCTCGCGGAGCGACAGCTCCAGGACCTTCTTGGCACGGGGGGTGAAGGGGATGTGCCCGGACGGGGCCTGCTGGCCCTGGCCGATGATCTCCTCCACCTGCTGGCGGACCGCCTCGAGCGAAATCCCGAGGCTCTCAAGGGCCTTGGCGGCGACACCCTCACCCTCGTGGATCAGGCCCAGGAGGATGTGCTCGGTGCCGATGTAGTTGTGGTTGAGCATCCGGGCTTCTTCCTGAGCCAGGACGACAACCCGCCGCGCGCGGTCGGTGAACCTCTCGAACATCGTTAATCGCTCCTCAGAGCGGTCAGGCAGTGGGGGGAACTTCCCCTCCCTGTCCTTCCGCAGCTTAGTCCCGCGAGCGGGGACCGCTCATTCCAACTGCCGACACCGTCCTTGGCCTCCTGACCCCGAACGCCGACATCTGCTCCAACCCGATGGTGCGAGACGATGTTCCCGCAGGCCAGGCAGTTACCCTCACCAGCAGTACGCCGATGGCGAACGTGAGACGGCCTTTCCTGCGTGTCGCCCCCTCCCACTAGGGATGTCTTACCCGTGGGAGCGGACACTCCATGCCGCGCGCACCGATTCCCTCCGCTACGGGCGAACAACCTCGCGCCTGTGCGCACCCCCGTACGCCCCCTCGAATTCTCACGCAGTGCAGCCATCGGTGCACCCAGCGTAACTCGGGGGGTTTTGGGACGGTTGCACTTGGCATGGTTGGCTCAGTCACCGCGGCGCCCCTTTCCCGTCCGCTCCCGGCGCCGGACGGCCGGACGCGGCACTGGTACGAGAACGTGCTGGGCTGGGCGACCGTGCCCGGAGAGCCGGTACGGCTGGTCACGGGCCTGCGCTTCGACGTCCTCGACGTACCCGCCGAGGCGGGTCTGGGGGCCCTGAGGCACCTGGCGCCGGACTCTCCGGTGGCTCTGAAAGGCGACCGGATGCGGCTGCTGACGGCCGTCGGCAGCGCGGAGGAGCTGCCGGGACTCCTGGACTGGCTGGAGTGGGGCGCGCTGGCGCCGGATCTGGTGGCGCTCGGCGCGGGCGGACACACCGAGGCGCCGCTACCGCCCGCTCCTGGGCCGGCCGGCGGCCCGCGGTTCTCCCCGGACGGCTGCCGGCCTCTTCAGGGGGCCGCGGTGTGGTTGCGGCCCCCCGCGCCGGGACGCGAGATCGAGGCGTCGCTGCCGACGCTGTCCGCCGTGGGGGGCGGTGGGGGCGCCCCCGATCTCGCACGCCTCGTGGACACGGTGGCCACGCAGTGCCACCGTGCCAGGCTGCGGCGCGCGGGCGTTCAGCCGTTGGCCTTCTCGTAGGCCTCGCGGATCATCGCGGGAACACGGCCGCGGTCGTTGACCTCGAAACCGTTCTCCTTGGCCCAGGCGCGGATCTGCGCGGTGTCCTGGCTGCCACCGGAAGCGGCACGCGCCTTTCCACGTCCACCAGAAGCGCGGCCTCCGGTACGCCGACCACCCTTCACATAGGGGTCGAGAAGGCTGCGCAGCTTGTCCGCATTGACGGTCGTGAGATCGATCTCGTACGTCTTGCCGTCCAGCGCGAACGTCACGGTCTCGTCCGCCTCGCCGCCGTCGAGGTCGTCGACAAGAAGGACCTGAACCTTCTGTGCCACCGGATTTCCTTTCATCGAAAACGTGAGGGCCGGGGGTCTGCGGCGTCCGCCGTTTCACCGCCCCTTGTTATATCCACTACTGCAGTACGTCGGAAAGCAAACCGCTTTTGCGGGAAAAACACAAACCCCCGGCAGAGACCCAAGGGGTGCTCCCGTGCCGGAAACATGCGCGTTTCGGACATAGGGAACCTGGGCAGCGTCCGTTGGGTTGTCCGCGCTTGTGCCCCGGCGGAATATGCCTTGAGGAACCTCGCGATGCCCGGCGATCACAGATGCAGAAGCATCCGGCTGTTGCCCAAGGTGTTCGGTTTCACTCGTTCGAGACCGAGGAACTCCGCGACACCCTCGTCATAGGAGCGCATGAGTTCCGCGTACACATCGGCGTCGACCGGCGTCTCCCCGATCTCCACGAAGCCGTGCCCGACGAAGAAGTCCACTTCGAAGGTCAGACAGAAAACCCGGCGAACGCCGAGCCGACGGGCCGTGTCCAGCAACTTCCCCAGCAGCCGGTGGCCGACGCCGTGGCCCTTGAGGCCGGGCTTCACCGCGAGGGTGCGCACTTCCGCGAGGTCTTCCCACATGACGTGCAGCGCGCCGCAGCCGACCACCTCGGCGTTGTCGTCCCGTTCGGCGACCCAGAACTCCTGGATGTCCTCGTAAAGCGTCACCATCGCTTTGTCGAGCAGGATGCCGTCCCGGGCGTACGCGTCAAGGAGTCGGCGCACGGCCGGGACATCGCCGGTCCGGGCCCGCCGGACGGTGATGGTTTTAGCGACTTCGGGGCTCTCTGACATGAGCGGACGCTATCGCCCGCCACCCTTCGCCGCCGAGCCGGGGTTCTCCCGCGACGACGTATCGGGCGCGTCCGTATCACCGGCATCGCCGGCCGTATCGGAGGCCCGGCCGGGCTCGGGCGTTTCCGGTACCTGGACGATGCGCATGGCATCCGACAGGGCCTGCCGCTGTTCGTCGCTCATCATGCCGAAGAAGGCGACGAGAGCGGCGGCGGCGTTGTCGCTCTGCGCCCAGGCGTCGTTCATCAGCGCGGCCGCGTAGGCGGCACGGGTGGAGACCGCCTCATATCTATAGGCCCGGCCTTCCGCCTCCCGGCGCACCCAGCCCTTCTGATGGAGATTGTCCAAAACGGTCATCACCGTGGTGTAGGCGATGGTCCGTTCCCGCTGTAGGTCTTCCAGGACTTCCCGAACGGTGACCGGGCGGTTCCACTTCCACACCCGCGTCATGACCGCGTCTTCGAGTTCTCCCAATGGGCGAGGCACAGCTCAGAACAATAGTGGGAGATCCAGTCAATGGCGTGCCGGACGTGCACTTTAAGCTGCAAACGGGAACAAAAAGGGCGCACGACGGCTAAAATGCCCGCGCCGGGCAGGACGGGGTCCTGGCCGCGCGGGCATGCGTCGTGCGCCGACAGGCGCCGGTGTTCGGGGTGCGAGGGCGGGGCCCCGCGGCCCGGGTTCCGTCAGGCCTCAGGCCTCGGACTGCGCGGAGGTGGCCCGGCGGGCGCTCTCGGCGCGCGCGAGGGCCGCGTCGACGGCGGCGTCCTCCTTGGCCTTGTTGGCCCCGCCCTGGGTCTTCACGATCACCCTGATGAGACCGATGAAGAACGCGGCCATCACGACCGGGGGCACGAGCGCGGAGACGTAGTCCATGCCCCCAGGGTAGCCACGCCGGAACGCCGCGCAGGGGGCGGGGGACGCCGACCGGCCGGGGCGGGGGCGGGGGGGCGCCGCCCCCGCCCCGCGGCCCCGGGGTCCGGTCAGCCCACGGCGAGCCGCTCGGACGGGCTCCCGGACGGCGCGGCCGGCTTGCGGCGCGGGAAGACCTCGCCCGGGGTGGGGATCGGACGGCGGGCCGGAGCGGGCTCCTGCGGGGCGGAACCGGGGCGGGCGGGTGCGGGCTTCACGGCGGGCTCCTTCCGGGGTTTGTCGGCCGGCTCCTCGGCGACCGTACGGACATCGGCGCCGAGGCCGCCGGGGGAGCCGCCGGAAAGGCCCCCAGGAAGCGCCAGGAGGCGGGTACGGGAGGCGGGGACGGTCGGGGCGAACGAGATGGCCGAGGGGCCGGCCGCGGACGCCTGGGCGCCCGCCGGGGCCCGCCGGGAGGCACTGCGGGCGAGCCGGGCGCGCACGTCCTGCTCCGCGAGTGTGCGGCAGCGGTCGAGGAGGGCGGCGGCGACGGGGCCGCCCCGCAGCGCCCGGAGTGCGGCGAGGTCGTCCGGGTCTGGTCGGTACCCGGCGCCCAGCGCCTCCTCCAGGAGCGCGAGATAGCCGCTCGCGGTGCCGGGCAGGGCGGCGCGGTACCGGGCGAGGTCGGCCACCAGGAAGGCGCGCAGCCTGGCGCCCTCGCGCATCGCCTCGTCTAGGGACTCGGCGACGCGAAGGCAGTCCTGGACGTCCTCGGCCGAGGCGGGGGCGGGGTTCAGGGCGAGGGCGAGAGCGCGGCGGAGCACACGCAGCTCCTCCACGCCGAACGCCATGCCGCCGCGGGATCCGTATGGCGTGGGCATGGAGCGACGGTACGCGCTAATCAGACAAATTCCGCATAAGGGACGGGCGTGGCGCGCGCGTCCACCCGGCTGGCCGCCACCCGACCGTGATCGGCACGGCGCTGCCCGGCTGATCGCCACGCTGCCTGGCCGCCCGCGCCACACCTGTCCGACGCCTCCCCGCACCCCCGCCGGGCCGGACAGCGCCGCCGCCCGGCCCGGACCGCACCTGACCGGGATCGGCGCGGCAACCGGCCGACGGCCCCGAACCCGCCCGACGCCACACCGCACCACCGCCCGTACCGGAACCGCCGCCCGTCCGACGTTCGCACCAGGCCACCGCCCGCCGCGGGCGCGCTGGATCCCGCCGCGGGCACGCGGAGTGCCCCGGCTGCCCGCCGAACACTCCGTCGCGGACGCCGGAGCTCACGCCGCGGACGCGCCGGGCGCCCGGACGTCCGTACCGCAGGCACACGCCGGACCACGGCGGCGCGACAGAAACCGGGGGGGGGGCCGAAAGGGAAGCCCCCCCGGGGTGGGGTGGGGGGGGGGGCGCCCCAGCGCGGTGCCCAGGAGGG
>NZ_JBEOWS010000312.1:0-11739 GCF_040296125.1 Streptomyces sp. NPDC002265
GTACGGCCAGGGGCGCCGGGGTGAGCGGGCGTGGCCCCTACCTCTTCTTCACCTTCGCGCTGGTGCTGCTGGCGGCGCCACCGGCGCCCGGAGGCTTCCTGCTGCCTCCGAAGAAGAACGCGTTCAGGTGCGGATGATCCTTCTTGTTGACCTTCTTGCCCGACTTCTTGGCGGATTCCTGCTGCCCGGCCGGCTGCTGGGCGTCTGAACCCCTCCGCGGAGGGGAGTCGCCGGTGTGGGCGTCGACCCGCGTCAGATCGGCGCCCTCGTCACCGTAGGAGCCGGCCGAGCGGGTGCTCGGCGTCGAACGGCTGGTGCGGGTGCGGGTGGGCGGGTTGAAACTGCCGAGGTCGGCGACCGGCGCCGTCGGAAAGTCGAAGGTCTGGTCGCCCCCGTAGTCGGCCCCGTTGTCGTCGTAACCGAAGTCGTCCGCCGCCGGGAAGTGGAACGCGTCCAGGGTCTCGCTGAGCGCCGGCATCGGAAGGCTCTCCGAGATCGGCGGCAGGGTGGTGGGCGCGGTGGTGTCGAAGTACCCGGACGTCGAAACGGGCGGGTACACGGTCGGGCCCGAGGACGGGTCCATGTACTGGTCGACGGTCGTGGCCGGAAGTCCGCCGAAACCGGGTGTGGTCGCGTACGACTGCGCCCGGGACAGGCTCGGAGTGGCGACCGCGCTGGAGCCCCGGCGGCCGGGGAAGATGGAATCGGTGTCGCTGCCCCGCTGCTGCTGCTCGGCCTCGATCGCCTCCAGCCTGGACATCAGCGACGCGGCCGAACCCCTGCGCCCGGACGAGGACGCGCGTCCCTGCCCCGAGGTGTTCGTCTGCGTCCTGGACAGGTTCGCGGGGCTCTCGGAGAGGTCGGGGCCCGGTCCGTCCGGGTGGGACAGCACGAACTCGACGTCCTGGCTGCTGTTGGACCACCTGCGGCGGAAGTTGTCGAGGGTGGTCTGCACACCGGCGCGGTTGCGTTCGATGGCGCGGGCGACGTTCTGGGTGACGAACTCCCGCTGCTGACGCGCGGCGTACGAGTCGGTCCGCGTCACCTGGGGCAGGTGGTCGAACTCCTGCTGCGACCGTACGTCGTAGTGACCGACCTGCTCCAGCAGGCCGGTGTCCGAGTTCCTGCGGATCACGTTGACGTGCAGATGGTCGACCTGGCCGTCCCTGATCAGGTCGTTGAGCGCCGGCCACTCCACCGACCGCAGGACGCACTGCTCCGGCAGCCCTTCGAACACCGTGGCCTGGGCGACTCCGCGCGTACCTCGGGCGAACTCGGGTGACATCTCGCCCCAGAGCTGCCACAACGAGGGGGACCACTCACCGCGCGGGGAATCGAAGCCGTACGTCAACTGGTCGAACACGCCGGCTCCGACGCCCCCTTCGAGGGTGTCGCCGAGCTGTTCCGCCGGACGCGAGGTCGACTTCACCCAGAAGGCCGTGTTCTCGGCGGACGAGGCCGCCACGTCCCGCCGGGCCTGCGCCAGCTCCGCCGGGTCGGCGCCGCGGTTCTCGGTGGCCCAGGCGGCGGAGACACGAAAGGCGTCCACCGCCCGGAACGCGTCCATGAGCTCGGCCCGCGCGGCGACCGACGCGGCCCGGTTCTCCCAGCCGGAGTTCGCGGGCGCATTGCCCACGCGGATCCACTCGCCCTCCTGCCTCATCACGTCGGTGAAGTTGAGGTAGGCGTTGCGGACCTCGTCCGTGCCCACCACCGCCCCCCACCGGTCGATCCGGTCCAGGCCCCTTTGCACATCGCGGTTGAACTTGTTCTCGTTCCACGCCATCCGGTCTTCCTCCTTGCCTCGTGGACGGACGCCGGTGCGCACACACCGGCGCGTTATGGGGGCGCGCCGCCGCTAGCGCCGTCGCCCCGGCCGGGCGGTGTTGCCGCCCGGCGGCTGCGCGGACCCCGCCGCGCGCCGCTCCCGGTCGGAACCCTGCGGGGTACGCCGGGTCGAGCCCGCCGACGGCGGCCGGTGGAGCTCGGCCCCCTGCCCCAGCGGATTGACCGGCAGCGGGGTCACCGCGGGCAGGAGCGGGCTCACGGGTGACACGGGCGGGCTCACGGGCGACGCGGGGGCACTCGTACGTGAGTCGGGGAGGATCGTGCGTGAGTCGGGAGAGCTCGTACGTGAATCGGGAGAGCTCGTACGTGAGTCGGGGGACGGCGGCGGCGCCGGGACGGACGGGGTGACCGGGATGGCCGGAGTGGCCGGGTCCCGCTCCTGGGCAGCCGGTCGCTCCATGGAGGCGAGAAAGCGATCCCAGTGGTCGAGGACCGGTTCGTCGACCAGGACGTCCGCGTCGCCGCGGTCCCGCGTGTCATTCCGGTCGTGCGCCTCTTCGCGGGCCGGTCTCTCGGAGTAGGCCGGGGGTCCCGGCGTGAAGTCGGCCGCGTCGCCCGGCTCTTGCGGGTCCGGCCCGGCGGACGGCGCCACCTCCCGCAGATAGGCGTTGTTGGCGTACTCGACGAGGAACGAGTCCCGGCCCGCGGCGACATCCCGGTCGTAGGCCCGCAGCCATCTGTCGTCGGTCCTGATCCTCTCCAGGACCGTGTCCTCGAACGCCCGCCGGTGCTCGGGCGGCAGCTCGCCGACCGCCCGGACCAGCTGGTCGACCGACGAGAACTCCCGGTCCCGACCTCGATCCTGCTGCCGCTCAGGGCCGGGCTCCCGCTGCCGTTCCTCCGGCCGTCCGTCCGACTGCCCCCACCCCGCAGATCCCTCGGACAGCTGCTGCCCGGCCGCTCCCGCCGGGCCGTTCGGAGGGTCGTACCCTCCTTCTCCCGCTCCTCCCCCGGACCTGCGGCGGAACCTCCGCCGCATCAGCCGCGCCAGCCTCCGCATCCACTCGGCGAGCAGCCGACGGGTGTCCTCCCAGGCCTGCCGGGCGCGGCCGGAGTGCTCCAGCCTGAGCAGGGCGTCCGTCATCCGGCTGACGTCGAGGGCGGCGTCCGCGGCGGAGTCGGACGACCGGCTTGCGTCCCGGGGGCCCGGGCTGAGGTCGGACATGGCGCCCCTCTCGTGGGCCGGAGATGCCGATGGCAGGCACAACGGACCGTGCGGGGCGCCCGGTTCAACCGGCCGTTGAACCGCCCCCGGCGCGGGCGCGTTACGTCCTCACCCCGGCCGGAACCGAGCAGCGAAGAATGGACGTGCCGACCATGACCACCGAGACACCCGCGGCCCCCGCCACCGCACCCGAGCACCACCGCGACGAACCGGCCACCGAGCCCTCAGCTCCCGGGAACCAGGACGCGCCCGCCCCCGTACCGGAGGCGCCCGCCCCACCGCGGTTCATCCTGTATCTCCAGGGAGCCGAGTACGGGCAGACGCTGCGTCGGCTGACCCTGTGGGTGCACAACGTGCTGCTCCCGGTGTACGGCCGGGAGGTCACCTCCACCGCCCCCTGGTGTTCCCGCTGGTGGGAGCACCATGAGGCGGTGGCGCAGCTGCACGCCCTGTGGCTGGCCTGGGGGGAACTGACCGGCCCCGACGGGGGACACACCGGTCCTGCCGCCTGGCACCGGGACTTCCTGGGCCCGGCGATGGCCACCCTGCGCGACCCCCAGGGCCCGTTCGCGGGCTGCAAGCCCGGCGGTCACCGGGCCAAGGAGGCCCCGCCGGTGGACGCCAGGGACCCGTTCGGTCCGCGTCCCGGCGTGGCCTGAACGGAACGCGGCCGCCCGCCGGATCGAACCGCTCGGCGGCCGGACCCGTTCCTGCCTCCCGTCGACCGCCCACAGCCGGGCGGTCCCGCACGGAAGGACGGCACGGAACATGTCGACACCGCAGCAGGACACGCCCGCGCAGCGGCAGCAGGACACCGAGCCGCCGTACATCCCCACGGCCCAGGCCCCGTCCATGCCCTCCCTGACCGCGACGGCCCCGGCGATGGACTTCCCCACGTTCCCGGCCGCCTGGGCGCCCGACTCCGCAACCCTGTTCACGGCACCCGTCGCCCAAGGCGCCGGGCGGTACTCCCCGTTCGACACCGGCCGACCGCCGGCCTCCCCGACGGAGCGCACCGCGCAGGGACCGGCCCCCCGCCCCGCGGTCGCCGCCCACCGCGCCGACCCGCGCCAGGGCGGCAGACAGGCCAAACGCCGTTGATCCCGATCGACCCCACGGAGCTTGAACCGCGGCCGGACGCCTCCCGTTGTAGTGGCATCCGGAACGCCAGGAAAGGAAGGGCATGAGCCGGGACGAAGAGACGGACGACCCGAAGGTGCTCTCGGTGGTCATAGCCGCCGACGGCTCCGCCGCCATCGACGGCGTGCCCGTGCCGGTGACGGCGGGAGCCGCCGTCGACGAGGTGATCCTCGACGCGTTGCACGATCACGCGAGCAGGCGGAACTCGCCCGTCACGGCGGCCATTTCCGACCCGGCCGTGGCGGACGTGACCTATGTCGAGGTCGCCCCCGACGGTTCGAGCAGGATCGTGGAACGGCCGCCCGCGCCGGAACCGGCGGCGAGCGAAGCGCCGGTCGGGGCGATGGCGGAGCCCGTCGCGGCCGGCGTCGGGCGCAACGACGTACCACCCGAGAGCGAAGGCACGGACGAACGCACGGACGACGACGAGGGCGAGGGCGAGGGCGAGGGCGAGGGCGAGAACGTAGACCGAGGCGCGCATCCGCTGCCGCAGCCGCCGCCTCCGGCCCGGCGCACCCCTGTGCCCGGCTCCCTCCTGCGACGCCCGAGCGCCGCCGAGGGGAGGACACCGCGTCAGTCGGACGACGAGTACCGGTCGGCGGGTCTGCTGCACCGGCCACTGATCGTCGGGCCGGTGGCCCTCGGTGTGGCCGCGCTCGTCATCGTGCCGCTGGTGATCACGGGCGGCGGATCGGACGACGGCGGACAGCAGAACACCGCCGCCGGCGCGAGCGCCGAGCCGAGCCGTTCGCGTACCGGCCACGACCCGGCGGGCGGCGGTACGACGCCGACGGCGACCGGCTCCGCGACGCCCGGCCCGACGCCCTCCGCGACCAGTACGCCGCCGAAGGCCGAGGACAAGCCGAAGCACACCTCGCCCGGCGGCGCGGCCGGGGCCACCGCCACCGTGACCGTGCGGCCCCCGAAGGCGACGGCGACCGTGACCGCCGCGCCCGCGAAGGAGACGGCCGCCACCGTCGTGAACCGGCTCGCCGCGAACGACCCCGGGCGGCACATCTGCTACCGCGCCTACGTCTCCGGAAAGGGCTGGCAGAAGCCCGTGTGCGACGGCACGGTGGCCGGTACGACGGGACAGAACCGGGCGATCAAGGCGCTGGACATCGCGGTGCGCGGGACCGGTGGCGTGGCCGCCAACGCGTTTGTGCACAACCCGGCCTCGACCGACGGGAAGGGCGTCTGGAAGCCGCACTGGACGCCCAACACCGCCGACGGCAAGGACATCTACATCGGCAGCACCGCCAAGGGCGCCCCGGCCATGCTGGGTTACGCCATCAACATCGGCAGCGGCGGCCAGGTCTGCCAGACCGCCCATGTCCACAACATCGGTTGGAACTCGACGGGTTGTGTCGGACCACGCCCCGCGTACATCTTCGGCGGCACCCTCGACAACGGCCTCTGGCTGGAGGCGGTCAAGTTCACGGTCTGATCCGTGCTGGGCACGTATCTCGACGGTCACCGGTCGTAAACAGTTCATGACTGACACCCCCTTGACACAGGCGGTGTCACTAAAGTCCGAACCGTGAACGGAACGAACACATCCTCCTTACGATTCGCCGTACTTGGTCCGGTACGGGCCTGGCGCGACGGCCGGGAACTCGACCTGGGCTCGCCGCAGCAGCGGGTCGTGCTGGCCGCGCTGCTGCTGCGCCGGGGGCGGGCCGTCGCGCTCGCCGAACTCGTCGACGCCGTCTGGGGGATGGAGCCACCGACGGCCGCCGTGTCCGTGCTGCGCACCTATGTCTCGCGCCTGCGCAAGACGCTGGAGCCCGACCGCGACCCGGACGTCCCGCCGCGGACGATCGTCTCGGTGGGGGACGGATACCGGGCCGAGGTAAAGGAGGACGCTCTCGACCTGGCCGCGTTCGAACGCCAAGTGGCGGACGCGGCGCGGGCGTCCGCCGCGGGCGACACGGCCGCCGCCTCGGTCCTGCTGCACCACGCCCTCGACGGGTGGCGGGGCATGGCGCTGGCCGGACTGTCCGGTCCGCTGGCCGAGGCCGAGCGCTCCCGGCTGGCCGAGGAGCGGCTGAACGCGCTGGAGCGGCGCCTGGACCTCGACGTCCGGCTCGGCCGCCACAGCCAGGTGGTCTCGGAACTGATGTCGCTGACGGTCGAGTTCCCGCTGCGCGAGGAGCTGTGCCGGCTGCATGTGCTGGCCCTGTACCGGTGCGGCAGGCAGGCCGAGGCGCTGGCGGCCTACCGCAGGACCCGCACGACGCTGGTGAACGAGCTGGGCATCGAGCCCGGCGCTCCCCTGCGGGACCTGCACGCGCGCATCCTGGCGTCCGACCCGACCTTGGCCGCCACACCGGCACCGCTCCCCGCCCCGACGCCCGCGTCCGCTCAAGCGCCGATCTCCACTCCGACGCCTGCCGCCGCCCGGAGGCCGCTCACCGCCCCGGCGGAGGTCCCGGCTCAGACACCGGTCACCACCGGGACGCCCGCCTCCGCTCAGAGGTCGCTCCCCGCTCCGGCCCCGGGCGCCGCCACCGCCGCTGATGCCGGGCCGCGGCACCCCGCGGACTCGCCGGCCGTGGGGCCGCCCGCCCGGGGCGTCCCGCACGGCAGGGCGGCCTCCGCCGGATCTGCGGACACCCCGGGCACGGCACGCAGCGCCACCCGCGAAGACCCCGGGTCCACCGGCCCCTCCCCCGCCGAGACCCCCCGACAGCCCGCCGCCCGGCCGCCCTTCTCGCCGCGGCTCGCCCAACTCCCCGCCGATCTGCCGTCCTTCATCGGGCGGCGGGCCGAACTGGAGCGGGCCCGGGAGCTGCTGCCCCTCGACGGGAGCGCTCCCGCCACGGTGCTGATCAGCGCGATCGGCGGCATGGCGGGCGTCGGCAAGACCACGCTGGCGGTGCATCTGGCCCACCAGGTGGCCGCTCACTTCCCCGACGGACAGCTCTGCATCAATCTGCACGGCTTCGGCCCGAGCGCCTCGGTGACGCCTCCGGCCGAGGCCGTCCGGGTCCTGCTGGACGGCCTCGGCGTCCCTCCGCAGCGGATCCCTGCCGGGCTGGAGGCCCAGACGGCGCTCTACCGCAGTGTGCTCGCCGAGCGGCGGGTGCTGATCCTCCTCGACAACGCCCGCGACAGCGAGCAGGTCCGCCCACTGCTGCCGGGTTCGCCCGGCTGCCTCGTCATCGTCACCAGCCGCAACCAGCTCACCGGCCTGGTCGCGGGCGAGGGAGCGCATCCGCTGACGCTGAACCAGCTGACGCCCGCCGAGGCCCACGAGTTCCTGGCGCGCCGGCTCGGACCCGGGCGGCTGGCGAAGGAGACGGAGGCGGTGCAGGAGATCGTCGCGCGGTGCGCCCAACTGCCGCTGGCCCTCGCCGTGGTGGCCGCCCGAGCGGCCACCCACCCGGACTTCCCGCTCAGTGCCATCGCCGAGGAACTCCGCGACAGCCACGGCAGCCTGGACGCGTTCACCGGGGACGACAGCATCGACGTACGGACGGTCTTCTCGTCGTCGTACGAAGCCCTGTCCGCGCCGGCCGCGCGCCTGTTCCGGCTGCTGAGCCTGCACACCGGCCCGGACATCTCCACGCCCGCCGCGGCCGCCCTGGCCGGGCTCGCCCCGCGGGAGGCGCGTGGCCCGCTCGTCGAGCTGACCCGCGCCCACCTGCTCACCGAGCACTTCCCCGGCCGCTACACCCTGCACGACCTGCTGCGCGTGTACGCCGCCGAGCGCGTCCAGGCCGAGGAGAGCCCGCGGGACCGGGAAGCGGCGGTGGAGCGGCTGCTGACCTGGTATCTGCACACCGCGGACGCCGCCTACCCCCTGATCACCCCGAAGCGCAGCCGGGTCCCGCTCGAACCCCCGGCGGCCCCCTGCCGTCCCCTGTCGTTCACCACCCACGACCAGGCCCTGGACTGGTGCGAGTCCGAACGGCCCAATCTGGTCGGCGCGGTCCAGCAGGCCGCCGCGTCCGAGCTGACGGGGATCGCCTGGCGGCTGCCCGCCGTGCTGTGGGGGTTCTTCTACCTGCGCAGCCATCTCAGCGACTGGGCCAACACCACCCGCACGGCGCTGTCCGCCGCCCGCGCCGCCGATGACCGTCACGGCGAGGCGCGGGCCCTGGGCGACCTGGCCGCGGCGCTGCGCAGCGCTGGCCGTTACGACGAGGCTATCGACCACTACCACCGGGCGATGACCATCCACCGCGAACTCGCGGACTCGGAGGGCAGGCGGCGGGCCGTGGGCAACCTGGGCGATGCCTATCTGCACGCCGGTCAGTTCGCCAAGGCCGTCGAGTACAGCCGCCGGGGCCTGGCGCTGGACCGCAAGGTCGGCGACCTCTGGGGTGAGGGCATCGCGCTGAGCAACCTGGGGGACGCCTACCAACGGCTCGGCCGGTACGACGATGCCGTCCGCTGTCTGGAGCAGGCGCTGACCGTGCTGCGCACCGGCGGCAACCGGTGGGTCGAGGGGGTCGCCCTCGACGTGCTCGGCACGGTCCACCATCGGCTGGGCGCCCATGACCGCGCGGTCGACCACTACGAGCAGGCCCTCGCGACCCACCGGGACATCGGGAACCGGTGGGGTGAGGGCGACACCCTGGGGCATCTCGGAGACGTCCAGCTGGCCGCGGGCGACGCGGCAGCGGCCGACGGCAGCTGGCGCCAGGCCCTGGCGATCTTCGCGGAGTTCGATCACCCGGACGCCGAGAAGATCGAGGAGAAGCTGAACTCGCTGCCGCTCACGGCCCGGTAGCCCCGGCCGGTTCGAACCCCGGAGGCAGCGGCAGCAGTGGCAGCAGCGCGGCGGGCGGCAGGACCGTGGGAGGTTCCGGGGCAGGACCGGCGGGCTGCGTTCGCTGTCCGGGTCGCGACGCGGGGTCTTCCGCGTCCGGCCCGGTCCTGCGCCGGCTCATGAGACCGCGCGGCCCCAGCCGCGGACGATCGTAGGGGGCGGAACGGTACGGGGCGGAACGGCCGGACGGTTCCGGTGACGCGAACGACGATGTGGACATGGGGATCCTCCCCGGCTCGACGACCGGCCACCGAGACCGGTCACGACCGCACAACGGCTTCCGTGGGCTGGACGGTTCACCGTCGACCCGGACCTCCCCGGCCTCGGCCCCGAGGGCGGCGGCACCCGCTCACCGAGGGACGGGCAGCACAACTACGGTTGCCCGCAAGGGCGTTCATGCGATCGGCCAAATTTCAACCTTGTGGGCCCGTGCCGCCCGCGCATCAATGGGAGCCAGGATCCGACGGTCCGTCAGATCCGGCGCCCCGCGGTGTGACCGCACCCACCCGGACGGGGTCACCACTTCCACATGGCATTCCCACGTAACGGGAAGGAAGCCCGATCCATGAAACGATTAGCCTCAGGTGCGGCACTCACGGCCGGCATCCTGGCCGCCACGGCGCTGGCCTTCGCACCCTCCGCATCCGCCGCCGTCACCCCCGGTTCGGCCACCATCACCGCGAGCTGCGGCCTCTTCGGCGGCGGCGCGGCCACACTGACCGCGACCCAGGTCAGCAGCACGTCGGCCACCATCACCCTCAGCTCCACCGGCATCACCACCCCGCTCGCCCTCTCGGCGAACTCCATCAACTCCACGCTCACCATGACCAACTCCACGGGTGCCAACCGGGTCTTCAGCGGCACCGTGAACCCGGCCATGCCTGCGGGCGGGGCGGTCACCGTCGGCCCGCTCCCCGGCACCGTGGCCGTCGGCGACAGCCTGGACTTCTACAAGGGCTCGCTGAAGATGGTCATCTTCGGCATCACCGTGACCTGTACGTCGAGCGCCGCCCAGTCGCCAGGGCCCTTCGTGTTCAGCTGAGCCGACTGCGGGTGGAGCACCTCGTTCGTTCCTGATGCCGTGAAGACCTGCGGACTTGTCGGTCCGTGAGGTTCCCACGGCATCCCAGGACTGCCGGCGGGCCGTGGACAGGCGGCCTCCCGGCCGTCCCGGTGCAGGCCGCCCGGCCGTCCCGTCCCAGCACAGGGCGGCCGGTGCGCTCAGGTCACCTCCGCCAGTAGAGGTGATGCTCGACGCCGCTCGCGCTGGGCACGGCCTCATGATGGAACCGGTCGTCCAGGTCGTCGGGTGAGTCCCAGAGCCGGAGCCCGGAGCCGAGTTCCACCGGTGCGACCGCGATGTGCAGGGTGTCGACCAGGTCGGCGTCCAGGAACTGGCGGACGGTGGTGACCCCGCCGCCGAGTCGGACGTCCTGGCCCTGCGCCGCCTCCTTCGCCTGTTCGAGAATCGTTTTCGGGGGGCCCTCGACGAAGTGGAAGGTGGTGTCCGAGAGCGTGAACGACGGGCGGCTGTGGTGGGTCATGACGAACACCGGGGTGCGGAACGGGGGCTCGTCGCCCCACCAGCCCTGCCAGTCGTGGTCCTGCCAGGGCCCGCGCTGGGGGCCGAACTTGTTGCGCCCCATGATCTCGGCGCCGATGTTGCGGGGAAAGTCGCGGGTGAAGTAGTCGTCGAGTCCGCGGCTGCCGCCGGGGTCGGTCCGGTTGGGCCAGCTGGCCGTGGCGCCGGCCCAGGAGAACAGCCGCTCGGGCCGGGGCAGGCCGAAGGGTTCCTCCAGGCTCTGGGCCTCACCGGGACCGGCCGCGATCCCGTCGCGCGAGACGCAGAAGTTCATCACTCTCAGTAGCTGGTCTGCCATGTCTCCTCGTTCGGTTCCTGGCCCGTCCCTCGTACGGCGACGGGCCCCACATCAGGATGTCGAACGAGGCGTTGCCGGATCGACAGTGCCCGGCAACTCTTCCCGGAAGTTCCCGCCCGAACGCCGCCACGGCGCTGCCGTCACCCTTTCCGGTCTCCCGGCGAGGGCTGTGGCACCGCCGCGGTGGCGGAGATCGGGACGGCTACGACCTGCTCGTGGACCTGGCCCATGCCCGGAGTCAAGAACGGCCTGCGGGAGGCCGACGTCCGCTTCAACACCCACGACTACGACTTGACGAACAAGCCGACCCAGCAGTTGCTCGAACGAAAACGACATGCGCTCCGTCGGTACTCATGAGGCAGGACACGTCTTCGGACTCGGACACGTCGGCTCGGGACACGAAAACCTCACCATGTAAACGAACTCGTTCCTGTGCACGACGAAAGCGAGGACGCTCGGCAAGGGAGACGTCCTCGGCCTGCGTAGCATCTACTGAGGAGTTTCGATGAGCTGGGTCGGGCGAGTCATGGCACTGGCAGCCGTGATGGTGTCAGCGGTCGCGTGCACGGCGGGAAGCAGCAGCGACGGCGAGGATGCGGGATCCTGCGCATACCGGATCCTGTACCAGGACCGTACCTACCGCGATGTTGCGAACGTGGAGTTCACGGTCGGGGAGAAACTCGGCGCCGCCGCCGAACCGCCCTGCGACGACACCGGCGGCCAGGACACCTCCGAGACCGCAGGGACGACGGAGACCGTCTACGAGGTCGACGGCATCTCTCCCAAGGTGGCCATCGCGGTCGGCGACACCCCTGGCGAGGCCAAGTTCGTCGCCGCCTACTCCGGCACGACGCTTCCGCCCGAGGTGAAGAAGCTGCTCGACGGCTCCTGACGCCGAGACCCCGGGACGGATGTCCGGCCGGGGCGGT
>NZ_JBEOWS010000313.1:0-11690 GCF_040296125.1 Streptomyces sp. NPDC002265
CACCCCACGGTGAGGCGGCCGCCGGGGCGGGAGCCGGCCGAGCCGTCAGGAGGCGTAGCCGGGTATGGACGGCCACCGCACGGTCAGGACCACCGACTCCTCCTCCGCGAACCACGAGTGGTCGACCCCATGGCCCCACACGACGTAGTCGCCCTGCTGTTCCAGGACGACGACGCGACCGGGGAGCCGCACGTGGAAGCGGCCGCTGACGAGGACCAGGACGGCCGTGCGTTCCTCGCCCGTCACCCACTGCGCACGCTCGTCGCCACGCGGGTGGACACCCCACTTGATCTCCACCGCCGCGCAGTGGCGCGGGTCGCCCGGATCCTTGAAGTGCCCCAGGATCCATCCCCGGTCCAGTGCCGCGTCCTTGCCCGCATTGCCCACGTACACGCTGTCGTCCACGGTCCGGACGCTAGCAGTCGCTTCCGGGCGGGAGCGGTCGGAGCTGCGCGTCCGTGACGGTCTCCGGCTTGTGATTCGTGTGCAAACCATTGACGCGGAAGCGCTTCGATTCTACGGTCCCGTTCGAAGTTGCGAGCGCTATACGAAATATCGAACATCGCTGAACGATCGAACGACGTTTCTTTCGCATTTCTCGAACAGTTAGGGCAGGGAATGGGACGACCTGACCTGAATCGCAGGCAACTCCTGGGCGGCCTCGGGGGGTTGTTCGTCGCAGGCAGCTTCGGTTTTGCCGCACTCGGGACCGGCGCCGACGCGCTCGCCGCCGGCTCGCAGACCCGCGTGCGGTACTGGAACCTCTTCAGCGGCGGCGACGGCTACAACATGATCGCGATGCTGGACGCCTTCCGTAAGGCCACACCGGACATCGCGGTCAAGGACTCCACACTCCAGTGGGGCAACCCCTACTACACCAAACTCGCCATGGCGGCCGCCGGCAGCCGCGCCCCCGACCTCAGCGTGATGCACCTGGGACGCGTCGCCGGCTTCGCCCCGGGCCGCCTGCTGGACCCCTGGGACATGGACCTGCTCGCCAAGTACGGCCTGAGCGAGGAGGACTTCAACCCCGCGCTGTGGAAACGCGCCGTCATCGACGGCACGTTGTACGCGCTGCCGCTCGACATCCACGTCCAGCTCTGCTTCTACCGCAAGGACGTCCTGAAGAAGGCGGGACTGCTCGGCGACGACGGACGCATCGTGCCGGTCACCTCCACCCAGGAGTGGTTCGACGTCCTGAAGTCCGCCAAGAAGGCCACCAGGAGCGGGCTCCAGACCCTCGGCCTGCACGCCAACGACCAGAATTTCTCCTGGTGGTTCTTCGTCGCGTTCTACCAGCAGCTCGGCGGCACCTACTTCGACGACGCCCGCACCCACGTCACCTTCGACGAGGACAAGGCCACCCAGGTCCTGGAGTTCCTGCGGCAGCACGTCACCGACGGCTATGCCCAGGCGGGCGCCGCCGACGCCGAACAGTTCATCAACGGCGCGCCGTTCACCTGGGAGGGCAACTGGTCCGTGCCCGTCTACACCGGCGCGAAGATCGACTACGGGGCGACCCCGCTGCCGCCCGTCTTCGGCACGCCCGCCACCCACGCCGAGTCGCACTCCTTCGTCCTGCCCCACCAGAGCGACCGCTCCGGCGCCGTCAACGAGGCCGCCCACCGGCTGGCCGCGTACATCGTCAAGAACGCCCTCGTCTGGGCCGAGGGCGGCCACATCCCCGCCTACCGGCCGACGCTGTCGTCCGCCGCGTACCGGAAACTCACCCCGCAGAACGAGTACGTCTCCGCCATGGACCACCAGGCCACCGAGCCGAAGGTGTGGTTCGCGGGCTCCACCGGCACCCTCGCCTCCCGGATCGGACCGGTCGTCGCCGCGTCCAACCTCGGCTCCGCCAAGCCGGACGCGACCGCCCGCCGGATGAAGAGCGTCCTCGAGGAACTGCTGGTCATGAAGAACCCCATGGACGGCAGGACCGCGGCGCAGGGAGGTGCCTCCTGATGAGCACGACAAGTGCCGAGACCGCTCTCGTACCGGCCCGGGCGCGCGACACCGCCGCCTCCGGCCGCACCGACAGCCTGCGCGAGCGCATGGGACGGCGCCTCCAGCACGGCGGCTGGTTCATCGCCCCGTTCCTCGCCCTGTTCGTGCTGTTCGTGATCTGGCCCGTGCTGCGCGGTGTCTACCTCAGCTTCACCGACGCCAACATCTCCGGCGTCGGCGCGAACTTCGTCGGCCTCGACAACTACCGCGAGGCGCTGGACGATCCGCTGGTCTGGGACTCCCTGGGCCACAGCGCGTACTTCACGCTCCTGGTCGTGCCCTGCATCACCGTCCTCGCCTTCCTGATGGCGATGCTCGCCCACCACATCGAGCGCGCCAAATGGCTGTGGCGGCTGTGCTTCTTCGCCCCGTTCCTGCTGCCGTCGACGGTCGCCGCCAACCTCTGGCAGTGGCTGTTCAACCCCGGCACCGGCATGGTCGACCACGTCCTCGGCATCGAGACGCCCTGGCTCACCGACAAGGCCTACGCGATGCCGGCCGTCGTGATCTGCACCCTCTGGTGGACGGTCGGCTTCAGCTTCCTGCTCTACCTCGCCGCCCTCCAGGCCATCCCCGACCACCTCTACGAGGCGGCCAAGCTGGACGGCGCGAACGCCTGGCACCGCATGCTGCACATCACCCTGCCCATGCTGCGCAACATCACCGGACTCGTCGTGGCGTTGCAGATCCTCGCCTCGCTCCAGGTCTTCGACCAGGCGGTCGTCATGTACGACTTCCAGCCGGGACCGGAGGAATCGACCCGCACCTTCGTGCAGTACACCCTCGAAGAGGGCTTCACCAGCTACCGCGTGGGCTACGCCTCCGCGATCTCCATCATCTTCTTCGTGATCATCGCGTCCGTCGCCTTCGCGCGGATGCGGCTGCTGCGCAAGCGTGAGGAGGGCGCGCGATGACCACCGCGCAGATCCCGGTCAAGTCCCGCACCGCCAAGCCCTGGACGCCGAGCCAGATCGTCCTCACCCTGCTCGGCGTCGTCGTCTCCCTGGTGTGGATGGCGCCCCTGGCGTGGGCCCTGTTCACCTCCCTGAAGTCGGAGACCGAGGCCGTCGAGGTGCCTCCGCACTGGCTGCCGAAGGTCTGGACCGCCCAGGCCTGGAAGGCCATCTTCGACACCGGCAACATCACCGACTGGTTCGTCAACTCGCTCGTCGTCTCGGTCTGTGTCACCGCCGTGGTGCTGGTGGTCAGCGCACTCGCCGGATACGGCTTCGCCCGCACCGAGTTCCGCGGCAAGGGCGCCCTGCTGGCCCTCGTCATGACCGGGCTGATGGTCTCGCCCGCCGTCCTCGGCGTGCCGCTGTTCACCACTGTCCAGCAGATGGGCATGGTCGACACCTACTGGGGCATGATCCTGCCGCAGTGCGCGCCCGCCGCCATGGTCTACATCCTGTACAAGTTCTTCCAGGGCATCCCGCGTGAACTGGAGGAGGCCGCCTTCATCGACGGCGCCGGACGCTGGCGGGTCTTCTTCACCATCGTGCTCCCGCTGTCCCGCCCCTCCCTCGCGGCGGTCGGCATCTTCACCTTCATCGCGTCCTGGAACAACTTCCTGTGGCCGTACATGGTGACCAACAACCCCGACCTGATGACCATGCCGAACGGCATCGCGACCGTCATGAACTCCTACGGCATCCAGTGGGCCCAGCTGATGGCCGGCGGTCTGATGGCGGGCCTGCCGCTGATCGTCGTCTTCGTCTTCTTCCAGCGCCAGATCGTGGCGGGTGTCGCGCACACGGGTCTGGCCGGCCAGTGACGAGGAGAGTGACCGAGTTGAAGGGCTTCACTCGTAAGGGTGGAGGCGTGGGCCGGGCTGCCGTTGGCGTCCCGTCTGAGGGCGGCGCCACTGCTAAAGTCCCCCTGTCCGACAACACAGTTGGCGGACCTACCGCTGGACGGGCGGGAAGTCAGGCCGGTGGAGGTCTGTGTAAGACCACGCGAAGATCGTGGCAGCGGCCGTTGAAGCAGGAACCCGCGGATGTGCCACGACGTGGCGCAGGCCGGAATCGCCGGCCCTCGGGTGGGCGAGGATGTCAATGGCTCTACTATGCCGCCGTCTCCTCCTGGGGTACCAACCAGGAGGCGATCGGCGTGGCCACCTTCCCGCCTGATCTCCCCGGCACCTGGAACGACCGGGGGAAGGTCTTCACCTCCGGGACGACCGACGCCTGGAACGCCATCGACCCCGCGGTCGTCCGGGCCGACGGCCGACTGTGGATGGCCTTCGGCTCGTACTGGACCGGCATCCGCATGGTCGAACTCGACCCCGCCACCGGCCGGGCCGTGCCCGGCGCCAGCGTCCACCGTCTGGCGACCCGCCCCGACGCCCCGTACGCCGTCGAAGGCCCCTCCGTCGTGCGCCACGGCCGCTACTACTACCTGCTCGCCTCCTACGACGCCTGCTGCTCCGGCGTGAACTCCACCTACAAGATCCGGATCGGCAGATCCACGAAGGTCACCGGCCCGTACACCGACAGCACAGGCACCCCGATGCTCGCGGGCGGCGGCGATCTGCTGCTGGCCGGACACGGACGCTTCGTCGGCACCGGAGGCGAGTCGGTGTTCCGGGACAGGGGCCGGGACATCCTCGCGTACCACTACTACGACGCGGCGGACTCCGGCATCCCGAAGCTGGGCCTGAACACCCTCCAGTGGACCAGGGACGGCTGGCCGATCGTCCGCTAGCGCCTGTCGTCAGCAGCAAGTGATCCAGAACCCCATGCGAAAGGCGACCATGCACACCGCCCGTTTCACCCTCGACCCCGCCTTCACGATCGGCGAGGTCGACCCCCGTGTCTTCGGCTCGTTCGTCGAACACCTCGGCCGTTGCGTCTACACCGGCGTCTTCGAGCCGGGCCACCCCGCGGCCGACGAGGCCGGGATCCGCACCGACGTCCTGGACCTCGTCCGCGAGCTCGGCGTCACCGCCGTCCGCTATCCCGGCGGCAACTTCGTCTCCGGCTACAAGTGGGAGGACTCCGTCGGCCCGGCCGAGGACCGCCCGCGCCGCCTGGACCTCGCCTGGCACTCCACCGAGACCAACCGGTTCGGGCTCGCCGAGTTCATCGCCTTCCTCAGGAAGATCGGCCCGCAGGCCGAGCCCATGATGGCCGTCAACCTCGGCACCCGCGGTGTCGCCGAGGCCCTCGAACTCCAGGAGTACGCCAACCACCCCGGCGGCACCGCGCTGTCCGACCTGCGGGCCGCGCACGGTGACAAGGACCCGTTCGGCATCCGGCTGTGGTGCCTGGGCAACGAGATGGACGGCCCCTGGCAGACCGGCCACAAGACCGCCCGCGAGTACGGCCGGATCGCCGCCGAGACCGCCCGCGCGATGCGCCAGCTCGACCCCGGCGTCGAACTCGTCGCCTGCGGTTCCTCCGGCCAGTCGATGCCCACCTTCGCCGAGTGGGAGGCGACGGTCCTCGAGGAGACGTACGACGTCGTCGACTACGTCTCCCTGCACGCCTATTACGAGCCGCTCGACGGCGATATCGACTCCTTCCTCGCCTCCGCCGTCGACATGGAGTCCTTCATCGAGAACGTGGTGGCGACCTGCGACCACGTGGGCGCCCGGCTGAAGTCGAAGAAGCGGATCAACCTCTCCTTCGACGAGTGGAACGTCTGGTACCTCTCGCGCTGGCAGGAGCAGGTGGCCGCCTTCGCCCAGGACGACTGGCCCGAGGCACCCCGCCTGCTGGAGGACAACTACAGCGTCACCGACGCCGTGGTCTCCGGCTCCCTGCTCATCGCCCTGCTGCGGCACGCCGACCGGGTGACCGTCGCCTGTCTCGCGCAGCTGGTCAACGTCATCGCGCCGATCATGACGGAGCCGGGCGGCGCGGCCTGGCGCCAGACGACGTTCTTCCCGTTCGCGCAGGCCTCCCGGTTCGGCCGCGGGCGGGTCCTCGACGTGCGCGTCGACTCACCGACGTACGAGACGAAGCGGTACGGCGAGGCCGACCTGCTGCACGCCACCGCCGTGCGCGCCGACGACGGGACCGTCACCGTCTTCGCGGTCAACCGCAGCCGCACCGAGCCGATGCCGCTCGAAGTCGCCCTCGGCGGAATGGAGTTGACCGAGGTCCTGGAGCACAGCGTCCTCGCGGACGCCGACCCCGACGCCCGCAACACCCTCGACGACTCCGACCGGGTCGTCCCGCACCCGGTGGAGGGGACGGTACTGACGGACGGCACCCTCACCGCCGTACTGGAGCCGCTGTCCTGGAACGTGATCCGGCTGGGCTGAGCCGTCCGGTTCCGGGCCGGTCCGCAGGGGCCGGTCCGGGAAAGCCCGTGGCCGCGGATCGGCCGGACGGCAGACTGACCCCATGACCGCAACCGAGCCCAAGGCCGATCTGCACCGCTACCTCCAGTCCGCCCGCGACGCCCTGCTGTGGAAGCTGGACGGACTGGGCGAGTACGACATCCGCCGCCCGCTGACACCCACCGGCACCAACCTGCTGGGCCTGGTGAAACACGTCGCCAGTGTGGAGCTGGGCTACCTCGGCGACACCTTCGCACGGCCGTCCGGCGAGCCGACGCCCTGGCTGGACGAGGGCGCCGAGACCAACGCCGACATGTGGGCCACCGCCGACGAGACGCGCGAGCGGATCGTGGGGTTCTACCGCCGCGCCTGGGCACACGCGGACGCGACGATCGACGCACTGGCCCTGGACACGATCGGCAAGGTGCCCTGGTGGCCCGCCGGCAAGGCCGAGATCACGCTGCACCACGCCGTGGTGCGCGTGATCGCCGACACCCAGCGGCACGCCGGGCACGCCGACATCCTCAGGGAACTCATGGACGGCGCCGTCGGGATGAACGAGACGAACGACAGCATGGCGTCGCACGACCCCGCCTGGTGGGACGACTACCGCGCCCGGCTGGAGCGCGCGGCCCGGGAGGCCGAGGACAGGGCACGGGCGGAGCGGGGCGTGTGAACCGCGCCCCTCGTGACCCGGTCAGTCCAGCAGTCCCAGCTCCACCGCCGACCGGATCGCCATCCAGACCTCGGTGAACGCCCCGGTGGCCGTGAGGTCGCGGCCGGTGAGCGCGCTGAAGCGGCGCAGCCGGTAGGCGAGGGTGTTGGGGTGGATGTGCAGGGCCGCCGCCGCGTCGTCGGTGCGCCGGTCGCGTTCCATCCAGGTGCGCACCGACAGCAGCAGATGCGCGTCGTGGGCGGCGTCGTAGCGCAGCACCTCGCCCAGCACCTGCTCCACGAGCGCGTCCAGCGCCGCCGGGTCGTCGGGCAGCCAGCGGCCGGCCGGGTCGTTGCCGTACCGGACCAGCGGCCGGCCCGAGGCCGCGGCCTGGGAGGCCGCCCACCGGGCCTCGCGCTGGGCGATGCGCAGCGACGCGCCGCAGGGCAGCGGCCTGCTGGTCCCGGCGGCGACGCCGGGCACCGCCGCGACCGTGTCGGCCAGCCGGGGCGCACCCAGCAGATAGCGGTCCTCGCCACGATTGAGCAGCAGGAACGGGTCGTCGTCGAGGGCGCGCAGCAGCGCCTGCTCGGTGACGCCCCGCACCACGGTCAGCTCGGTCGTCCCCTCGATGGAGTGGCGCAGCAGCCGGCGCTCGGCGGCCTCCTGCTCCAGGGTGCCCTGGAGCATCTCGGACAGGATCTCGGTGCCCTCGCGGCGCAGCGTCTCGCGCTCGGTGCGGATCACGGCGAGCTGGAGCGCGGCGACGGTCGCGACGTGCTGGACCACGGCCAGACCGGCCGGGCGCGCACCGTCCCGTTCCAGCGCGATCAGGAAGCCCGCCGTGCCGCCCGGCGAGGGCACCGGCAGGACGAACCCGCCGGGGATGGTCGGCGGGGCGTCCGCGGACTGGGGGACCAGCGACGGCTCGGGGACGGGCACCCCCGCCAGCAGGGGCCGGCCCTGGGTGGTGCACAGCCGGATGTCGTAGCCGGACAGATGCTCCAGACGGCGGAAGAGCGTCGCGGTGTCCAGGTTCTCCGCCGCCAGCCAGCGCAGCGCCCCGAACACCTGGAGCTGAGCGCCGAGCCGGTGCCGGGAGTCCTCCTGCACGGCGGCCGCCACCTCCTGCGCCACCACGATGAACGGCACGGCGAGCGGCACCTCCAGGACCGGCATCCCCCGCTCCTCCGCGGTGTCGAAGAACGCCTGCCGCAGCGGTGGCATGTGCAGCTGCACGGACACCGCCAGCGCGGCCACCCCGGCGTCGTCCAGCCGCTCCAGGTAGGCCCGCTGTCCCGCGGCCGATCGCGGCAGGGCGCGTCCCGTGGTCATGATGATCTCGGCGCCCAGCAGCCAGGGAGTGGGATCCTCCAGCTCGCTGGCGTGGGCCCAGGAAACCGACCGGTCGAGCCCGGCGCGGCCCGCGAGCAGCCTCAGCTGGAGCGCCGGATAGGACAGCACCTCCCGGACGCTCACCCCTCGTCTTTTGTTCCCTTCCACAAAAACAGCGTAACTGTTTGTGCCTCACACGATTGTCGGGTGGCGTTTGCCGAGCGGACACTTCGGATGTGCCGGGTGGTCCCGGTGCATGTGAGAAGGAAAGGCATGAGGCAATGACCGAAGCCCGTGGACCCGTCGACTCCTCCCGGGTACCGCGTTTCGCGGGCCCCGCGACGTTCGCCCGGTTGCCGCGCCTGGACGAGGTCACCCGTGCCGACGTCGCCGTGGTCGGCGTGCCGTTCGACGCGGGCGTCTCCTACCGGCCCGGCGCCCGTTTCGGCGCCACGGCGGTGCGTGAGGCCAGCCGGCTGCTGCGCCCCTACAACCCGGCGCTCGACGTCTCCCCGTTCGCGACCCAGCAGGTCGTCGACGCAGGCGACATCGCCTGCAACCCCTTCAACATCAACGAGGCCATCGAGACCATCCAGGAGGCCGCGACCGGTCTCCAGGCCGACGGCACCCGGCTGGTCACCATCGGCGGCGACCACACCATCGCGCTGCCGCTGCTGCGCACCGTGGCCGCCAAGCACGGTCCGGTCGCGCTGCTCCACTTCGACGCGCACCTGGACACCTGGGACACCTACTTCGGTGCCGAGTACACGCATGGAACCCCGTTCCGGCGGGCCGTCGAGGAAGGCATCCTCGACACCGAGGCGCTCTCCCACGTCGGCACCCGCGGCCCGCTCTACGGCAAGCAGGACCTGACGGACGACGAGAAGATGGGCTTCGGCATCGTCACCTCGGCGGACATCTACCGCCGCGGCGCCGACGAGGTCGCCGACCAGCTCCGTCAGCGCATCGGGAACCGGCCGCTGTACATCTCGATCGACATCGACTGCCTCGACCCGGCGCACGCCCCCGGTACCGGCACCCCCGAGGCCGGCGGCATGACCTCCCGCGAGCTGCTGGAGATCCTGCGCGGTCTCGCCGGCTGCAACCTGGTCGGCGCCGACGTCGTCGAGGTCGCCCCGGCCTACGACCACGCCGAGATCACCGCGGTGGCGGCCTCGCACGTCGCCTATGACCTGGTCAGCCTGCTCGCCCTGAAGGAAGCCCCATGAGCAACACCGCTCCCGCCCTCACCGAGGTCGAGCAGTTCGGCATCGACCGCATCCCCGACGCCGACCGCACCGCCAAGCCCCTGGACCTGTTCCGGCTCGCCTTCGGCGGCGCGAACACCTTCGCCACCTGTGTGCTCGGCGCCTTCCCGATCCTGTTCGGGCTGTCGTTCAAGCAGGGCCTGCTGGCCACCGTGCTCGGCCTGGTGGTGGGCGCGCTGATCCTCGCGCCGCTGTCCGTGTTCGGCCCGCGCAACGGCCTGAACAACGCCGTGTCGTCCTCCGCCCATCTGGGCGTGCACGGCCGGGTCGTCGGCTCCTTCCTGTCGCTGCTCACCGCGATCGCGTTCTTCTCGATCTCGGTGTGGTCCTCCGGTGACGCCCTGGTCGGCGGCGCGCACCGGATGGTGGGGCTGCCGCAGAACGACGGCATGTTCGCCCTGGCATACGGGGTCTTCGCGGTGCTGGTGCTCGTGGTGTGCATCTACGGCTTCCGCTTCATGCTCTTCGTGAACAAGATCGCGGTCATCGCGGCCTCGGCGCTGTTCGTCCTCGGCTTCTTCGCCTTCGCCGGCGACTTCGACTTCGGTTACCAGGGCGCGTTCGCGTCGGTGTCGACGCCGGGCTTCTGGCCCGCGTTCATCGGGTCGGCGCTGATCGTGCTGTCCAACCCGGTCTCCTTCGGCGCCTTCCTCGGCGACTGGTCCCGCTACATCCCGGCCGAGACCCCGCGCAAGCGCGTGATGACGGCCGCGTTCGCCTCGCAGATCGCGACCATCCTGCCGTTCTTCTTCGGTCTGGCCACCGCCTCGATCATCGCGGCCAAGGCGGCTCCGTACATGGACCCCGCCGCCCCGAACTACGTCGGCGGCCTGCTGGAGATCGCCCCCTCCTGGTACTTCCTGCCCGTCTGCCTGCTGGCGCTGATCGGCGGCATGGCCACCGGCACCACCGCGCTCTACGGCACCGGCCTGGACTTCTCCAGCGTGTTCACCCGCTTCAACCGGGTGCAGGCGACGGTGTTCATCGGTGTCCTGTCGATCGGCTTCATCTTCGTCGGCCGCTTCGCGGCGAACCTGGCGCAGTCGATCTCCACCTTCGCCACGCTGATCATCACCTGCACCGCGCCGTGGATGGTCATCATGATGCTGGGCTGGCTGACCCGCCGTGGCTGGTACGACGCGGACTCCCTCCAGGTGTTCAACCGCCGCCAGCGCGGTGGCCGCTACTGGTTCGCCCACGGCTGGAACTGGCGCGGCATGGGCGCCTGGCTGGGCTCGGCGATCCTCGCCCTGATGTTCGTGAACCTGCCGGGCCAGTTCGTCGGCCCGCTGGGCAACCTGGCCGGCGGCGTCGACATCTCGCTGCCGGTCGGCCTGGGCCTGGCCGCCGTCGTCTACCTGGGACTGCTGTTCGCCTTCCCCGAGCCGCGCGGCGTCTACGGTCCCGAGGGACCGCGCCTGGTGGGCGCGTCGGACACCCCGGTGCCGCCGATCACCGGTCAGAACGCGTCGACCGAGCCCGTGGAAGAACTGATCTGAACCGGTGCCGGCCGCGCCGCCGGCACCGCCTTCACCACCCGCCCGGTCACCGCCGGAGGGGCCCCGCCCGGCCGCTCCGGCGCACCGCCCGGGCCGTACCACCACCCTGGGGCCGGCCCCGCCAGCGAGGTCCCTGGAGCGGGTCCCGCCCCCCCCGGGTCCCTGGAGCGGGTCCCGCCACCCGGGTCTCGTACCACCTGCCGAAGGAGCACCACCCATGACCGACGAGGTACTCGAAGCCGCCGACGCACTGGTGGCCGCCTTCGCCGAAGGCCGGCTGGACGACTACTTCGGCGCGTTCGCGCCCGACGCCACCTTCGTGTTCCACACCACGCCCCAGCGGCTCTCCTCCACCGCCGAGTACCGCGCCCTGTGGGACCGCTGGGTCGCCGAGGACGACTTCCGGGTGCTGTCCTGCGTATCGACCGGCCGCCTGGTCCAGCTGTTCGGCGAGGACACCGCCGTCTTCAGCCACGACGTCGCGACCGTCGTGGGCAGCACGGCCGGCGAGGAGAGCCTCGCCGAGCGCGAGACGATCGTCTTCCACCGCGCGCCGTCCGGCCGCTGGCTGGCCGTGCACGAGCACCTCTCGCCCGCGCCCGGCGCGTGAGCAGGTCCGGGCCCGGCGCGTGAGCGTGCCC
>NZ_JBEOWS010000314.1:0-11652 GCF_040296125.1 Streptomyces sp. NPDC002265
CAGGAGACGGACGCACTCTCAGGTGGCGGACGGCCGGAGTGCCGCAGTTCGTACACGGAGTGCTGCGGCCGGTCCCGCCGGATCGCCGTCAGCTGACCCGTTACGCCCCTCGCTGTGTGGTGCTCTGACCAGGAAGGTTCGCCAGGTTGGTGGGTCATTCGCCCTCGGAGGCGGCGGCGAGGTGGCGGCGGCAGAGGTCGGCAGCTGTGAGGTGAGGCTTGTGCAGCGCGTCGCTGTAGAGCCGCATCTCACGGGCTGCTCGGTCCAGGTGCTGCCAGAAGGCGAGCGGTAGGTCGAGGTCGTCACCGACGTCGACCAGGCAGTCGAAGGCGAGCCCCAGCTCGTTGTGCTCCAAGAACTCAAGCGTGGCTGCGAGATCGGTGTCCGGCTGGCCCGCCAGGTGGGCTCGGGCGTCGTCGAGGTGGCCGCGGGTCCGGTGCCAGCTGGCATGAAGCGCCTCACGATCAACGGTCATGGTGTCAGTGTTGCTGGTGCTGTTCGCCAGGTCACGCTGCCTTCGCCGGCCGTCCGCCCCAGCGGACGTCCTTCTCGCCGCGGATCCGGGCCAGCTCCCTGCGTTGGGCGGCCAGCACGTCGGGATGTCTGGCGTTCTTGTAGCGCCAGCGCAGGTAGGCGTGCAGCGCCTGAGTCTGCACCAGGTGGTTCGGGTGGTGGGAGTTGGCGATGGTGAACTGCCGCAGCGGCCCGAAGTGGGCCTCGATCGGGTTGGCCCAGGACGCGCGGGCGAGGCTGTCGTTGCGGCCGGCGGTGCGCTCGTGCAGGTAGGGAGTGGCGTTAACGGTCTGAAGTGGCCGCGCTTTTCCGGTCTGCGCTGGCCCCGGTTCGACTGGGCGGTCATGTCGATCCGAGGGGGCAGTTCAGTCTTCGGCTGCGGCCGGGGTCATGTCGTACTCGTCGACATCCAGGACCGCTCCGGTGGCTGCGAGGAAGTCGAGCACGTCGCGGTCCAGGTGCCAGCCGAAGAGATTGGGGTGATCGAGAGAGTTCGGCAGTTGGGGTGGGTCGGCTTCGTCGGAGTCGTTGAAGTAGCGGACGATCTGCAGCACCGCGGGGCCGTGTGAGGGGTCTTGCGTCGCCAGCTGTTCCGCAAGCTCGGCAATACGCCTTGCATGCGGCCGCAGCCGGTCGGTCACCATGCTGATCTGCTCGTCGACTCGAAGGCCGCCGTCCCGACATGCGATCTTCCAACGGTGGCTGACTGGAATTGCGACCGGCGCGGTGCGGCGACTTCCACGCACGGTCGTCTCGTCCGGCTCGATGCCCAGGAACGCGGTCATCTCACGGGCGGTGATGCTCTCACTGGAGAGAGCGAAGTAGACGTACTGGCGCAGAGGCATCCTGGGAGGCTACTTGTTGGGCTGCCCTGACGTTGCCTGCACCGGTCGCGGCGCGGGCTGCGGTCCGCTCAAGTCGAGGAGGGTGACGGCATCGTGTTCGGGCGTGCCGGGGGTGGTGACATAGATGCCCAGTCGGTGGCCGGGGGTGCCTTCGAGCTGCATGCCCTGGAAGTGGAGGGTGATGTCGCCGACCTGGGGGTGGTGGAAGGTCTTGGGCTTGCGGGTGTGCAAGCTGCGGGTGACCTGATAGCGGTCCCACAGCTTCGCGAAGTCGGCGCTCTTCAGCAGGAGTTCACCGATGAGGTTGGCGAGGTCGGGTGCGTCGGGGTCGGTGCCGGCCAGGGCGCGCAGGCGGGCGACGCAGCCGGCGAGCTGCGCATCCCAGTCCGCGTAGAGATCGCGGGCTGCGGGGTGGAGGAACATGAAGCGGGCGAGGTTGCGCTGCTTCGCGGGCCAGTCCTCGATGCCGGCGTACAGGGCGAGCGCGCCGGGGTTGTGCGCGAGGAGGTCCAGGGTGCGGCTGGTGATGTACGCCGGGTTGGGGCGCAGGCTCTCCAGCAGCACCTTGGTCTGGGGGCTCACAGTGCGGCTGGGGGCAGGTGGCGGTTCGGGGGCGTGCCGGGCGGCGCGGATCACCAGGTCCTGCAAGTGGTCCAGCTCGTCGGTGTCGAGTTTCAGGGCGCGGCCCAGGGCGTCGACCACGGACAGGCTGGGGCGGGTCTCCTTGCCGCGTTCCAGGCGGGTGTAGTAGTCGATGCTCACTCCGGCCAGCGCTGCGACCTCCTCACGGCGCAGCCCCGGGGTGCGGCGCACTCCGGCGCCGGGGGTGAGGCCGACCTCGGCCGGGGTCACCTGGGTGCGCCGGGCGCGCAGGAAGCGTCCCAGCTCGGTTCCGCCGGTGTCGTTGTGCCGCTGTTCCGCCATGCCTTCCAGTGTGACCCGCAGGTCATCGATGTGCTTCGGCCGAGGGGCGCCCTGCCACACCCCCTCTGGGACTCCCGGGAAAGACCCGCCCTGCCGGGCGGGCGGCGGATCGGCAACGGTGGAGGAAGCGGACATCCGCCCTCCCCTCGATCAGCACATCCCGGAACGAGAGCAGGCACTCATGCCGGACCAGGAACAGAACCGAGCTCAGCAGATCCTCGGCGACGCCGCGCCGGAGCTGGTTCGGCTGACCGACGACGTGCTCTGCGGCCCGGTATGGGCCGATCAGGGGCTATCGCAGCGAGATTGCGGCCTTGTGACCGTCGCGGCGCTGGTCACGCTCTACCGTCCCGAACAGCTCGACTCGCATCTGCGGCCGGCCCTGTCCAACGGCCTGAGCAAGGAGGAGCTGGTGGCGGCGCTCACACATCTGGCGTTCTACGCCGGATGGCCCAGCGCCATGTCCGCGATGACCCGCCTGAAGGCGATCACCGAAGAGTAGGGGCCGCAACAGCCCACGCCTCCACCTTCCCGACCAGGACCCGTACAGCAGAAAGGGCACTACCGTGCGCGCAACCCGTCTCCACCAGGCCGGCGACATCCGTGTCGAGGACGTCACCGACCCGAAGATCCAGCAGCCGACCGACGCCGTCGTACGGATCGTGATGGGCTGCATCTGCGGCAGCGACCTGTGGCCCTACAAGTCGCAGCCGCTCACCGACCACCCGCGCCAGATGGGCCACGAGTTCATCGGCGTCGTCGAGGAGGTCGGCCCCCAGGTCACCGGCGTCAAGCCCGGCGCCCTGGTCGTCGCCCCCTTCACCTACGCGGACGGCACCTGCGAATACTGCCGCAGCGGCCTTCACACCTCCTGCCCGCACGGCGGCCAGTGGGGCGTGAACGGCGTCGACGGTGGACAGGGCCAGGCCACCCGCGTCCCCTACGCCGACGGCACCCTCGTCCCGCTGCCCGTCGGCGAGGACTGCGACCTGCTGCCCGACCTGCTCACCCTGTCCGACGTGCTGTGCACCGGCTACCACGCCGCCCGCACCGCCGGGGTCCAGACCGGTGAGACCGTCGCCGTCATCGGCGACGGCGCCGTCGGCCTGTCCGCGGTGATCTCCGCGAAGCTCCTGGGCGCCGAGCGGATCATCCTCATGGGCCGACACACCGCGCGCACCGACCTGGGACGCGACTTCGGCGCCACCGACATTGTCGCCGCGCGCGGCGAGGAAGGCGTGGCCGCGGTCCGCGACCTGACCTCCGGCCGCGGCGCCGAGCGGGTCCTGGAGTGCGTGGGGCTGGAGGATGCCCTCGTCCAGGCCGCCGGTGTGGCCCGCGACGGCGGCGTGATCAGCCGCGTCGGTGCACCGCAGTACCCAGCGGTGCCCTTCGGGTTCCCGGAGTTTCTGCGGAACCTGACCCTCACTGGCGGGGTGGCGCCCGCCCGCGCCTACATCGAGGAACTCATGCCGCACATCCTCAGCGGTGAGATCCACCCCGGCCGGGTCTTCGACCGCACCGTCCCCCTGGAGCACGTTGCCGAGGGCTACCGGCTGATGAACGACCGCGAGGCCCTGAAGGTCATCGTCCGGCCCTGACCGCTGCACGGCCCGACTCCGGCGAGCCGACCCGCGGACAGCCGAGCCTGACAGTGCTGCCGACCGCACCAGCAAAACCCAGTAAACCAACGGATGGAATCCTCATGAAGCACATCACACTGCGTGGCCTTGAAGTCTCCCGGATCGGGCTCGGGGCGATGGGCATGTCCCAGGGCTACACCGGCGCCGGAACCGACGACGCGGAGTCCATCCGCACCATCCACCGGGCCCTGAACCTGGGCGTCACGTTCATCGACACCGCCGAGATCTACGGCCCCTACACCAACGAGGAACTCGTCGGCCGCGCGTTGAAGGGCCGCCGCGACCAGGTCGTCCTGGCCACCAAGTTCGGCCTCGTCTCCCACGCGAGCGGCGCACAGAGGAGCGTGGACAGCAGCCCGGCCAACATCCGCACCGCCGTCGAGGGTTCTCTCTCCCGCCTGGGCACCGACCACATCGACCTGTACTACCAGCACCGCGTCGATCCTGACACGCCGATCGAGGAGACCGTCGGCGCCCTGGCCGAGCTGGTCACCCAGGGCAAGATCCGGCACATCGGCCTGTCCGAGGCCGGACCCGACACCATCCGCCGTGCCCACGCCGTCCACCCCATCACCGCGGTGCAGTGCGAGTACTCGCTGTTCACCCGGGATCCCGAAGCGCGGGTGCTGCCGGTGCTGCGCGAACTCAACATCGGCTTCGTGCCCTTCTCTCCCCTCGGACGCGGCTTCCTGACCGGCGCGATCCGCTCCACCGACCAGTTCGACCCCACCGACTTCCGCGCCAGCAACCCGCGTTTCTCCGAAGAGAACTTCGCGCACAACCTCCGCCTGGCCGACCAGGTCGCGGCCATCGCAACCCAGGTCGGCGCCACCCCGGCACAGGTCGCGCTGGCCTGGCTGCTGGCCCAGGGCGACGACATCGCCCCCATCCCCGGCACCAAGCGCGTGGCCCGGATCGAAGAGAACGTCGCCGCCGACGCGGTCCACCTCACCGACGACCAGCTCGCCGAACTCACCGACCTGCCGCCCGCGGCCGGCGACACCCACAACGAGGCCCAGATGCGCATGATGGAGCGCTGACCGGTCCTCCTCGCAAGCGCCTGTGCCCCTCATCGCACCCGCAGAACATCGGGAGAACCCGTGCAGCACGTCACCTTGAACAACGGCGTCCAGATGCCGATCCTCGGCTTCGGCGTCTACCAGATCGCCCCGGAGAGCACCGAGCAGGCCGTCTCCGACGCCCTCGCCGCCGGCTACCGCCTGCTGGACACCGCAGCCGCCTACGGCAACGAAGCAGCCGTCGGCCGCGCCATCAAGTCCAGCGGCATTCCCCGCCAGGACCTGTTCGTCACCACCAAGCTGTGGGTCCAGGACGCCCCCGCGCAGGACAACACCCGCCGGGCGCTGGAGATGTCGCTGACCAAGCTGGGCCTGGACCACATCGACCTGTACCTGATGCACCAGCCCTTCGGCGACGTCTACGGCCAGTGGCGCGCCATGGAAGCCGCCAATCGCGAGGGCCTGGCCAAGGCGATCGGCGTCGCCAACTTCTACCCCGACCGACTCCTGGACCTGATCTTCAACAACGAGATCACCCCGCAGGTCAACCAGATCGAGACCCACCCGTTCTTCCAGCGCACCGCCGACCACGACCTCATGCGCGAGCACGGCGTCCAGCACCAGTCCTGGGGCGGCTTCGCCGAAGGCAAGAACGACCTGTTCACCCACCCCGTCCTCAGCGAGATCGGCACCGCGCACAACAAGTCCGTGGCACAGGTCGTGCTGCGCTGGCTCATCCAGCGCAACATCGTCACCATTCCCAAGTCGGTCAACCCCGACCGCATGGCCCAGAACATCGACGTCTTCGACTTCAAGCTCACCGACGACCAGATGGACCGGATCACAGCCCTCGACACCGGCACGACCCTGTTCTTCGACCACCACGACCCCGAGATGGTCACCTGGCTCAGCAAGCGCCGCCTGGACAACTGAACGACCACAACGCCGCAACCCAGCCACTGCCGGAGTGGAGGCCCCCGAGTGATCGGAGGCCTCCACCCGTCCCGGGCCACGCCGGCGACCACGCGGATGCCGCCACCGTGATCCGTGCTACTCAGCCAGATCAGCGCAGCGTCCTGAGGCGCTGAAGGCGGGAGCCATCGCCGCAACCGGGGACCCCTGACAGGCTGTCAACGGCAGCATCCAAATCCGACGCAGCCTCGCCCTCCCGAACTGCCAGCGTGAGCGCGGGCAGGACGCGCAGCAGGTCCGTGAGTTCCGGCAGCATCGGGCCGTTGATCGCGGGTCGAATCTCGGTGAGAGCCGAGAGCAGTCGCGTATGTCGCTGATCTCCCGCAGTGCCCGGCGTTGACAGTGGGCAAGGTTCGGCTCGATGGTCGGGGCATGGCGATCTCAGGTAAGCACAGCGAGTGCGATAGGACGTGGCGGGGGGCGTTGGAGACCTGGAGACCGCCGCATCAGCCTGGGGACTGGGTCAGTCCTGGAGTGTGGGCCGTGCTGCAGCTGGCGGCGGAGGAGCCGGTGCTGCGACAGCTGTTCGTGTGGACCAGCATGAACGAGGTGCATGTGTCTGCGACGGGCGACTTCCGTGACTACTCCGTAGAGCCGTTCCCGGCGATCGCTGCGTCGACCAGGGGCTTTGTCGTGATGACGCATCCGTGGGGACCGGATCATGCGGTGCTTGAGACCACTGAGCCGGCAGCCGCACTGGAATGCATGGTTCGTCTGATGGGGGACCAGGAAACCCCCGCAGAGGTCGAGTGAAGATGAGCCCCGAAGGTGATTCCTGGAGCTCCAGGGCGGTGGCCAGCTTGCCGTCTGTTCCTGCCGGGCGCGGGTGGTGGCGAGTCGGTAGGAGTCAGTGCCGGTCTCGATGATGTTGCCGCCGAAGGTGAGGCGGTCGACGATGGCCGCGCAGAGGCGGGGGTCGGTGAAGGTCTTGGTCCAGCCACCTAAGCGCTCGTTGGAGGCGATGGCGACGCTGTTCTTCTCCTCGCGCTCGGTCAGGACCTGGAACAGCAATTCGGCGCCGCGGCGGTCGAGTTCCACGCAGCCGAGTTCGTCGATGCAGAGCAGGCCGACGCGGCCGTAGCGGGCGATCGTCTTGGCCGAGCTGCTTCTCGTCGGCGGCCTCGACGAGCTCGTTGACGAGCTTAAGTGGCCAGCACCTACTTGACCCGGAAGCCGGCCATCGCGGCCTCGGTGCCGAGCGCGATCAGCAGGTGCGGCTTGCCGGTGCCGGAGTCGCCGATCAGGCAGAGTGGCAGGCTCTTCGAAGCGAGAAGGGCATCCGCTGGGGGAGGACGCCTACTTCCCGCCGCAGCTTGACGGCTTCGTTCGAGCGCAGAAGGAGAGTCAGCGTCGCCGCCGCCCTGGGAACAGGGCGCTGAGCGTCGCGCACACGATCGCCCCGAACAGCAGCCCGCCCCATGGCATCCCGTCCGGACGATGGGTCGTCACCACGTAGAGGAAGGAGCCGAGCCCGCCGGCCACGAAGAAGACAGCGAAGCCTCGGAGCGCGTACCACCATCTCGGGCGGGCTATGTCTGAAGTCACGGGAGGCATTATCCACACACAGCAGCAGGCGACCAGGCCCTCAGGACTGACCACCCGGCATGCCGGTGAACCTGTGCGGTCACTAGCGGTCCTGCGTTTTGCGGGAGGCAGCGTTCCCGGTGGGCTGGTCGGCTTGGGTGGCGGCCCAGGTGGCCAGGAGTTGCAGGAGGTCGTGGTCGGGTGTGCCGGGGGCGGCGCTGTAGGCGGTGAGGGTGAGCCCTGGCTGGGCGGGGAGTTCCATGGCGTCGAAGTCGAGGGTGATGACTCCGACGGCGGGGTGGCAGAACGACTTGCGGCCGGTGTGGTGGAGGCGGACGTTGTGCTTGGCCCAGGCGGTGCGGAACTCTTCGCTGCGGGTGACGAGTTCGCCGATCAGGCCGGTCAGCTCGGTGTCGTGAGGGGCGCGCCCGGCCTCTGTGCGCAGCAGGGCGACGGTGGTGTTCACGGACTCCTCCCAGTGCGGGAAGAAGTCGCGACCTCCTGGCAGCAGGAACTGTGAGCGGGCGATGTTGGTCGTCTGCGCCTCCGCGTTCGGGAACAGGGGCGCGTACAGAGCGCGGCCGAGGACGTTGGCGGCGAGGATGTCCAGTCGGCCGTTGCGGATGAAGGCCGGTGAGTCGGTCATCGAGCGCAGGACCCGCAGGACACTGTCGGGCAGCGGCCCGCGGGGGCGGCGGGCGCGGTGGGCCGGCCGTTTGGCGGCCGTGCGGGCCAGATCGAAGAGGTGAGCGCGTTCGGCGTCGTCGAGCTGAAGGGCGTTCGCGAGGGCGTCGAGGACTTCCTCGGAGGCACCGGCGATGTGGCCGCGTTCCAGGCGGACGTAGTAGTCGATGCTGACGCCGGCGAGCAGGGCGACCTCCTCGCGTCGCAGACCGGGCACGCGCCGGTTGCCGCCGAAGGCGGGCAGGCCCGCCTGCTGCGGTGTGATCTTGGCGCGGCGGGAGGTCAGGAACTCGCGGATATCACTCTCGGTACTCACACCTTCAGGCTAGGGCGGTTGCTGCCTGTGTGGGGGGTCCTGTCAGTACCTGTAACGGCAGACCCTTCTCCACCTCTGTGAGCTGCAGTTTCCTCGATAGCAGCACGTCGCGTCCGCTCCGGGCAGGTGGTCCGGGTACACGGTTCGGCGGCTGCCAGATCTTCGCCTACGCCTCACAGTGAGTCGTGTGGTCGGCGAGCAGTTTTTCGAGCAAGGAGTCGTCTTTCATGGCAAAGCAGTCCGCGCCCCAGGAGCTGGCCGGCATCGCACCGAAGCTGGTCGAGGTCACCAATGACGTGCTGTTCGCGGATGTGTGGGAGCGCCCGGGGCTCGCTCCGCGGGACCGCAGCCTGGTCACGGTCAGCGTGCTGGCCGCCCTGTACCGCAGCGAGCAGCTGCCCTACCACCTGGGCGTAGCGCTGGACAACGGACTCACGGTGGAGGAGCTGTCCGAGGCGATCACGCACCTGGCCTTCTACGCCGGATGGCCCAACGCCATGACCGCGATCAACCAGCTGAAGAAGATCGCGGACGAGCGTTCCGCCTGATCACGGGGCATGCAGCGCAACGATGCCCCGCACGGTCAGCGGGGCGGATCGGATCAAGGGAAAGAACAAGATGGCTGACAACAAATTTGATCAGATTTTCCCCCTGGGCGAGAAGAACGACACCTTCGCGCAGTACTTCATCGGCCAGAGCTATCTGGCTCCGCTCGCCCCGGGGAGCGTGCCCGTCAGCAATGTCTCCTTCGAGCCGGGCTGCCGCAACAACTGGCACATCCACCACGGCACGGGCGGCGGCGGTGACCAGATTCTGATGTGCACGGCGGGCAGCGGCTGGTACCAGGCCGAGGGTGCAGATCCCGTCAGCATGGAACCCGGGACTGTGGTCCGCGTTCCGGCGGGCACGAAGCACTGGCACGGCGCGAAGGCCGACTCCTGGTTCTCCCACGTCGCCTTCATCACGCCGGGCGAGGACGTCAGCAACGAGTGGCTCGAGCCGGTCACCGACGAGGTGTACGGGCAGCTGCCGAAGAACGGAGCGAACGCATGACCATTCTGGACGAGACCTACACGCTGGCAGGCGGCGTCGAGATTCCCAAGCTGGGGCTCGGCACCTGGTTCATCGACGACGGCAAGGCGGCCGACGCGGTCCGCGCGGCCGTGGAGATCGGCTACCGGAACATCGACACCGCCCAGGCGTACGGCAACGAGCGCGGTGTCGGCGAGGGGGTGCGCACTTCGGGGGTGCCCCGCGAGGAGCTGTTCGTCTCGACCAAGCTCGCTGCGGAGATCAAGGACTACGACCAGGCGCTGGCCGCGATGGACGGCTCTCTTGAGAAGCTGGGCCTGGATTACGCCGACCTGATGCTGATTCACAGCCCGCAGCCGTGGGCCGACTTCCGCGGCGGTGACTACGCCCAGGGCAACCGGGAGGCATGGCGGGCCCTGGAGGACGCCCACCGGGCCGGCAAGTTCCGCTCCATCGGCGTCTCCAACTTCCAGCAGCACGACCTGGAGAACATCCTGCAGGGCGCGACCGTCGTCCCGCACGTGAACCAGCTGCTCGTGCACGCGGGCAACACCCCCTCTGAGCTGCTGGCCTACTGCGAGAGCAAGCAGATCCTCGTCGAGGCGTACTCGCCGATCGCCCACGGCGCGATCCTGAAGAACGCCGAGGTCCAGGCGATGGCACAGAAGTACGGCGTGTCCGTCCCCCAGCTGTGCATCCGCTACACCCTGCAGCTTGGCACCGTGTCGCTGCCCAAGACGGCGAACCCCGACCATATGAGGTCCAACGCCCAGGTCGACTTCGAGATCTCCGACGAGGACATGGATGCCCTGCGGGGGCTGCGCGACGTGGACTACGGCGAGCACAGCGTCTTCCCTGTCTACAGCGGCAAGTGACGCCAGATGAGCGCCACCTCGCGCCGGCACGGGTCGGCCCCTGCACACCGAGCCGGATGTATGCGCGCCGACGGCGTCGAGGCCGAGGTGACGTTCACTGACGCGTCGGCGCGGACCGTGCGCCGCGTGGTGCGGGACGTCTTCCAGAACCGCGGGCAGGCCGACCGGCTGCGGTGTGCCTGGTCGGAGCCGGTCACCGACAAGCGGTACAAGGCGGCCCTGGCCGTCGTCGGCTCCTGACACCGGCCCCCGTTTACCTGACGTCGCGGCCCCGCTCCCGTGTAGGGGGCCGGCACGTTCGTTCCGACTGAGAAAGGCAGCACCATCATGCGCGGAGCGATTCTCCACGCCCCGGGCGACGTCCGCTTCGAGGAGCGCGACGACCCGACGATCATCGATGCCACCGATGCGGTCATCCGCACGACGGCGACCTGCGTGTGCGGGTCGGACCTGTGGGACTACCGCGGGATCAACCCCGTCGAGCAACCCACCCCGTTCGGGCACGAGTACGTCGGCATCGTCGAGGAAGTCGGCGACGGGGTGAAGAACATCAAGCCGGGCCAGTTCGTCGTCGGCTCCTTCTTTGCCTCCGACAACACCTGCCCGAACTGCCGCAACGGCTACCAGACCAACTGCCTGCACCGCGAGTTCGTCGGTGCCGAGGGCTGCCAGGCCGAGAAGATCCGTATCCCGCTGGCCGACGGCACCCTGGTCGCCACCCCCGAGGTGCCCGACGAGAAGTACATCCCCAGCCTGCTGGCCTGCTCGGATGTGATGGGCACCGGCTGGTACGCGGCCAAGGCCGCCGAGGTTGGCCCCGGCGACACCGTCGCGGTCGTCGGTGACGGCGCGGTCGGACTGTGCGCCATCATCGCCGCCAAGGAACTCGGCGCGGAGCGGATCATCGCCATGTCGCGGCACGAGTCCCGGCAGAAGCTGGCCCGCGAGTTCGGCGCGAGCGACATCGTCGCCGAGCGCGGCGAGGAGGGCGTCGCCCGCATCAAGGAGATGACCGGTGGTATCGGCGCGGACCGGGTCCTGGAGTGCGTGGGCAACGAGCAGTCGATGCAGCAGGCCCTGAACTCCACCCGCCCCGGCGGCAACGTCGGATTCGTCGGCGTCCCGCACGGCGTCTGCCTCGACGGCGAGCAGCTGTTCTACTCCCACGTCGGCGTGCGCGGCGGTCCGGCCCCCGTCCGCGACTACCTTCCCCACCTGATCGACCTGGTTCTGTCCGGACGCATCAACCCGGGCAAGGTCTTCGACCTGGAACTGCCCCTGGACCAGGTGGCCGAGGGCTACAAG
>NZ_JBEOWS010000315.1:0-11616 GCF_040296125.1 Streptomyces sp. NPDC002265
TTCAACCAGATCGTCACCCACGAGAGCGGCTGGAACCACACCGCCACCAACTCCTCCTCCGGCGCCTACGGCCTCGTCCAGGCCCTGCCCGGCTCCAAGATGGCCACCGCCGGCGCCGACTGGAAGACCAACCCCGCCACCCAGATCAAGTGGGGCCTCGACTACATGAACTCCCGCTACGGCAGCCCCACCCAGGCCTGGGACTTCTGGCAGACCCACCACTGGTACTGAGCCGGACAGCACCGGGCGAACCCACCGCCCACAGCCACAAACACACGACAGAGCCGCTGCTTCACCCGAAGCAGCGGCTCCGTCGTATCCCGCCCGCTCGTTCGTGAACCGATCGGCGGGGCTCGTCCGATGAGGGAGTGAGCGCCGTTTCCGAGACGGCGCCCGAGTCCGAGCAAGGGGAATGACGGATGCTGCAGATTACGGACCTGTCCGCCCTCGTAATGATCGTCCTCGCGGCCGCGATCTCGCTGTGGCCGCTGATCGACTGCGTCCGCACCCCCGCGGACCGGGTCCGCTTTGTGCCGAAGGTACTGTGGGTGCTCTTCCTGCTCAACGGCTCGCTCTTCGCCGCCCTCGTCTGGTTCTACTTCGGCAAGAAGCCGATGGCGGACGTGGCGATGGGCCCGGTCCAGCCGACCGAGTCCCTTGCTCCGGCGCGGTAGCGGAGGGTCTCCGACGGGCGACAGTCTGCGCCGCAGGTCAGTCGCCCTGGGTATGCCCGACGCACTCGACGACGAGATCCCGCAGGCTGCCCGTGCGCTGCATGCACAGCCGCTGCTCCTGCGCGCCGTTCCCGCGGCGCAGCAGCTCGGCGAGGGCCGCCTCGACCTCGGCGGCGTCGCCGCTCGCCTCCAGCGCGTCCCCGATGTGTTCCACCAGCGAACGCACCACGTCCACGGCGGGCCGGGGCCTCATGGTCACCGGGTCGAGCAGGTCCCGGTCCAGGCCCGACTTGGCGGCCTGCCAGGCAGCCAGCCGCAGCATACTGACGCCGTGGTCGGGCGGTGGCCCGCCCGCCCGCCAGTCGCGGGACGCCGTCTCCACCAGTCCCCGGGCCAGCGCGGCGACCAGCACGGCGGTCTCCGCACGCAGACACACGTCCGCCACCCGGATCTCCACCGTCGGGTAGACCGCGGACAGGCGTGCGTCGAAGTAGACCATCCCCCGGTCGAGGATGACGCCGCTGGCCACCATGTCCGCCACCCTCTGGTGGTACCGCTCGGCCGACCCGAACAGCTCCGTCGGCCCCGCCGACGGCCAGCGCTCCCACACCCGGGTGCGATAGGCGGCGTAGCCGGTGTCCCGGCCCTGCCAGAAGGGCGAGTTGGCGCTGAGCGCGCCCAGCACCGCCAGCCAGGGCCGCAGCCGGTCGAGCACGGCCACGGCCTCCTCGTCGGACTCCACCGAGACATGCACATGGCAGCCGCATACCAGCTGCTCCTGGACGGCGATCGCGTACTGCTCGGCCATCCACTGGTACCGCTCGTTGACGCTGAGCGACGGGCTGACCGGCAGCGGGGACGTGGCGAGCGCGGCGACCGCGCACCCGATCCCGCCCGCGTACCGCGCCGCCTCCTTGCGGCAGCGAACGATCTCGGCGCCGAGGTCCGCCATCTGCGACTGCGGGTGCGTGGCGAACTCCAGCATCTGCCCGTACAGCTCCTTCTCGAAGACGTCCTGTCCGGGATCGTCCTGGCCGGCACGGGCGAGCACGGCGGCCGACAGCGCCCTCGGCTCACCGCTCTCCGGATCCACGAGAAGGAGTTCCTCCTCCACTCCCACAGTGCGCACCTGCTGCCGCCCTCCTGCCCGTGCCGCCCGCACAGGGCCGCACGGGTCCGTGGCACCCCGAGTCCGTGACACCCGACTACCCTGGGCGGAGACGCCGACACCTACGGGAGTCACGGCACGCGTCGCGACAGCGAAGGCCGCCGACCAGGCTCGGCGCCGCCTGACGTCACAGTGCGGCTTCTCGTAGCACACACACCGTGCCGCCCGGGGCGCGCAGGCTCCGCCGCCGCGCCCCGCCCGCTCGTTTTGCCCCCGGCGATTCGGGGACGCGGAAGCCATCCGGCGCAGTCGCCGCTACGCTGCGCGGCGCCTTCGCATGAAGAGGACCCTTCCTGATCCGCCCGTGGCCGGGCAGGAAAGACGGGCAAGAAAGACGGTTCCCATGAGACTGACGCACCAACTGACGCATCAGGCAAGTGAGACGGCGATCGCGCAGCGCAGCCCGCTGCCGAAGGCCATGGACGCGTTGGAACGCCAAGCGACCCTGGACAAGCCCGCGGCAGCCGTCCGCCGAGCGGTGCGCGCGCTGCCGCTGGGCGGCGGCCGCGACGTGCTGCGCGGTCTGTGGCTCGGGCACCCCCTGCACCCGGTTCTGGTCCAACTGCCCATCGGGGCATGGAGTTCGGCCGCTCTCCTCGACCTGTTCCCCGGTGAGCGGCGTGCCGCCGATGGGCTCGTGGCCGTCGGCCTGGCCTCTGCGGGGCCGGCCGCGCTGGCCGGCTGGGTGGACTGGGCGGAACAGCGCCCCCGGCAGGCCCGGGTCGGCCTGGTCCACGCCGCGGCGAACATCACGGCCGTGGCCCTGTACGGCGGTTCGCTGCTGGCGCGGGTCGACGGCCGGCGATCGCTGGGCCGGGTCCTCGGTTTCGCGGGACTGTCGGTCGCCACGGTCGGTGGTGTGCTCGGCGGCCATCTCGCGTACCGGCAGGCCGCGGGCGTCAACCACGCCGAGGCGGTTCCGGTGCTGGTCGAACCGGCCTGGCACCGGATCGGGACGCTGGACGACTTCCCGGTGGGCAGGCTGGTACGGCGTACGGCCGACGAGGTGCCGCTGGTCGTGGTGCGTACCCAGGACGGCCGGCTGAGCGCGCTGGCCGACCGGTGCAGTCACATGGACGGGCCGCTGCACGACGGCAAGGTCGTCGAGGGCTGTCTCGAATGCCCCTGGCACGGAAGCAGGTTCCGCCTGTCGGACGGAGTGAACGTCCAGGGCCCGGCGACCGCGCCCCAACCCCCGTTCACCTGCCGGGTCGGCCCCGACGGGTCCGTCGACGTGCGTCTCGCGCAGGTCTGAACGCCCTGGAGAGCGTCATGCACCGCAAGTTGCTGGGGATCTATCTCAACGACCATCTGGCCGGCGCCACTGCCGGAGAGCATCTGTCCCGTCACATCGCCGAGCACCTGCGCCGCTCGCCGTACGGAGGTGAACTGCGCCGCGTGGCGCACGAGATCGCGCAGGACCGGCAGACGCTGCTGGAGCTCATGGACGACCTCGACATCCCGGAACGGCGCCACAAGGTGTACGCCGGACGTCTCGCCGAGAAGGCACGCCTGGTCAAACTCAACGGGCGGCTGCGGGGACGGTCCGCGCTGAGCAGCGTCACCGAGCTGGAGACCCTTCGCCTGGGGATCGAGGGGAAGATGCTGCTGTGGCAGACGCTTCTCCAGTTCGCCCCGGCGAAGGCGCTGGACGAGACCAGGCTGAAGGCACTGCTGGAACGGGCCCGGCATCAGGCCGCCGCGGTCGAGTCGGCTCGCCGAAACGCGGCCGTCGCCACGTTCGCCCCGGCCCGCAGGCGCGGCCCCGCACGGCTGCTGTCGGCCCGCGCGTGACCCCGGCCGGGCGGACTCGTGCCCAGGCCGGACCTCACTTCGCAATGGTGGCGGACACCAGGGTTCGCACCGCTCTGCCGGGTACTCGGTGCAGTGCACACACAAAGCGGCCGGCACACCTGGTGCGGCCGGCCATCGCAGCGAGTCGACGAGCCGATGAGTCGGTATGTAGGCATGACGGCAAGTGGGCAAGTCGGCGAGGAGATTTTCATGAGCACTGTCAAGGAAGCGGTCGACGTGGAGGTGCCCGTACGCACGGCGTACGACCACTGGACCCAGTTCGAGGAGTTCCCGCGGTTCATGGAGGGTGTCGAGGAGGTCAGGCAGCTCGACGACCGGCACAACCACTGGACCACCAGCATCGGCGGGATACGGCGGGAGTTCGACACGGAGATCATCGACCAGCTGCCGGACAACCGGATCACCTGGCGCTCCGTCGGCGGCGACACCCGGCAGCGCGGATCGGTCCGGTTCGAGCGGCTGGACAACCTGCACACCCGGGTGGAACTCACGTTGGAGGTGGAGCCCACCGGCGCGGCCGAGAAGGGGGCCGACGCGCTGGGCCTGATCGACCGCCGGGTCAAGGGAGACCTGCACCGCTTCAAGGAATTCGTCGAAGGCGGCGGCGACATCGCCGGCTGGCGCGGCCGCATCCGTCCCGGAGACTCCGGCACCCCCATGTGAACAGACCGGCGCAGGCCCGGGTGGCCGGGAGACACCGAAGGCTGCGCAAGCGGGACGTCCTGAGCGGAGCGAGGCGCTGCATCGGCCTGAGCGGAGCGAGGTGCTGGATCAGGCCCTAAGGTCACCTGCATGTCGAGGACCACACCGCCGCGCCCGCTGGACGTCGAGGCGCTCTTCCCGGAGCTGTCCGCCTACCGAGGCACCACCACCCGGCTCCATCCACGCCCGGGACGGCCGGAAGCCACCACGAGTTCCGTCGGCGGTCCGCTGCTGTGGCCGTCGCACGAGCCCTGGCCGGTATGCACCGAGCCGCACAGCCACGCACGCGGCCGGCGGCCAGCCGACATCCACCGGGAACGGCAGATCCGCGCCTCCGCGTGGCGCCGTGAAGCGAACCCCGGTCCCACGGACGAGGAGCGCCGGCTGCTCGACGAACTCGACCGGGAGCAACGCGTCGAAGGGGCTGGCGCGACGGATCCGCTGCCGCTGGTCGGTCTTGCGCAGCTGTACCGGAGGGAGATCCCCGACCTGCCGGCCGGGCCGGACGACTGCGATCTGCTCCAGGTGTTCTGGTGTCCCTTCGACGCGCACGGCCCGAGCCGTCACGGCATGCTGCTCGACCTGCGCTGGCGCCGGTCCTGGGAGGTCACCGAGATACTGACCGCACCGCCGCAGCCGCAGGTCGTCGGCTACGACGGGTACGTACCGGAGCCGTGCGTGCTGCATCCGGAGCAGGTGGTCACCTACCCGTTCGCCGGTCTCCTCCCCGAGGACCTGTGCGCCCGGCTCGACGCCTGGGACGAGGCCATGGAGGAGGCGGCCGAGGATACGGCCGACGAGGAGGACACCCCGGCGGTCGGATACCAGTACGACCTGTCGATCCCCCCGGGGTGGCGCGCCGGTGGCTTCGCCTCCTGGCACACCACCGACCCGGCCCCGATGGACTGTCGCACCTGTGCGCAGCCGATGCAGTTGCTGCTGACCATCGACAGTTCGGAGTGGGACGGCGGCAGCGGCAGCTGGACACCGCTGGAGGAGGAGGGCCTGCCGCCGCACCCGCATGCGAGGCCGACCGAGGTCACCGTGGGCCGCTGGGGCGAGCTCAACGTCTTCGCGTGCCCGGAGGATCCCGCCCATCCGCACCGCTGGAGCATCCAGTAGGGCGGGTGGTCCGCCGGCGGTCGCTCCGGGGCCGGGCGGGAACGGTCTCAGGTGCAGCTGTTGCGGATCATCGACATCAGCAGCCGGTGGGTCTCGTGGTCGCTCGCGACGACGAGGCCTCGGCCGGCCGGCCCGACCGGGGCGCCGTCGACCCCGGTGACCACGCAGCCGGCCGCCCGGCACAGGGCTATGCCGGCGGCGAAGTGCACGCTCCCGGACAGGTCACGGCCGTCGGTGACGTAGGCGGCGCGCTTGCCGGCGGCGACCCAGGCCAACGCCAGTGTCGTGGACACGACCCGGGGGCGGAAGCGTTCCACGAAGCCGGGATCCGCCAGCAGGTCGACGGCCCGGAAGCCGGGCGCGCCGGGGAACGGCGGGTCCAGGTTGACGTCCACGAGCCGGGTGGCGGCCGTGGGCGCGAGCGGGGCGTCGGCGCCGTCGTGCCGTACCCAGGCGCGCTCGCCGTCGGTGCAGAAGACCTCGCCGCTGAACGGGTCGGCCACCGCCGCCGCACCGCCGCGCAGGGCCACGTTCACGGCCACCAGCATGTTGCCGACGGCGTAGTTCAGCGTGCCGCACAGAGGATCCACGAGCCATTGGCGCGCGGCCTGTGCGGCACCCTGCTGCCCGCCCTCCTCGCCGAGCACGGCGTCATCGGGCCGGGCCGCCCGGATGACGGTGAGGATCGCCTTCTCTGCCTCCACGTCCGCGGCGGTGGCGAAGTCTCCGCCCCCTTTGTCGATACGGGTCAGGCGTCGGCCGTACAGAGTGTGCACCACGTCCGCCCCGGCCCGGGCCGCGGCCAGCGCCACCGCGGAATCGTCAAGGCCTGCATAGGAGTTGATCACCCGATGGAGGGTATCGCGGGTGCCGGCACGCGCCAGGACCGCCGGCGCGGTGGCGGGGTCGCACGCGCTGCCGGGGCCGGCTGCTTGACCCTCACGCGGCGTCATGCCGCATGGTCGGTGGCGTGGAAGAGCACCTGACCGTGGGGCGTGTGGCGGAGCTGGCCGGCGTGAGCGTGCGCACGCTGCATCACTACGACGCCGTCGGCCTCGTACGACCGTCCGCGCGGACCGCGGCCGGATACCGGGCCTACTCGGCGGACGACGTGGAGCGGCTGCGGGAGGTGCTCGCCTATCGGCGACTGGGCTTCGGACTGCGGGAGATCGCGAAGCTGGTCGACGACCCGGACACCGACGCGGTCGCACATCTGCGCCGACTGCGCGGCCTGCTCATGGAGCAGCGTGACCGCGCCGCCGCGACGGTGGCGGCCATCGACAGGGAACTGGAGGCACGGGCCATGGGGATCAGGACGACACCGGAGGAACAACTGAAGGTGTTCGGTGCGCAGTTGTACGACGCCATCGGTTCCGCCTACCCGGCGACGCGGCGCACCGAGCCGCGTATCGCCGCGAGGGTCTGGGAGGCGCTCGGGGACGCGCGAACGGTACTGAACGTTGGGGCCGGCACCGGCTCCTACGAGCCGCCGGACCGCGACGTGACCGCGGTGGAACCGTCGGCGGTCATGCGGGCGCAGCGTCCGGCGGGTGCGGCGCCGTGTGTGGCCGCCAGCGCGGAGAGCCTCCCGTTCGAGGACGGGTCGTTCGACGCGGCGATGGCCTTCAGCACCGTTCATCACTGGCGGGACCCGATCGCAGGGCTGCGTGAGATGCGGCGCGTGGCCCGCCGGGTGGTGGTGGTCACGTACGACGCCGGGGACACCGAACGGCGTGAGCGGTTCTGGCTCACCCGTGACTATCTGCCCGAGTTCGCCGGTCTTCTCACCGACTGGCCTTCGCTGGCGGACCTTACCCGCGCGATCGGGGGCCGGGCGGAGCCGGTGCTGATTCCGTGGGACTGCGCCGACGGCTTCTTCGAGGCCTTCTGGCGGCGGCCCGAGGCGTACCTGGACGAACAGGTGCGACGCGCGGTGTCGGTGTGGACCAGGGTCGGGCCGCAGGCCGAGCGGCGGGCGGTGAACAGCCTCCGCGAGGACCTGGCCTCGGGCCGGTGGGCGGAGCGCAACCGCGACCTCGTCGCCCTGGATGCGGCGGAACTCGGCCTCCGGCTGCTCGTGGCCTGAACCTCATACGCCTGGGCGCCGCGAGAGAGCCGCCGGCCGCTTCCCGCCGAACCACCGCGCAACGACGGCACTCGGCCGTAGGACGGGGGCTCTCCCTGGTGCGCGGTGGTGGAACGGGCTGTCGCCGGCCTGGTCCGGTCGGCAATGCATCAGATCCGGAGCACCGAGAGCGACGACGTGCCGGCCGTCATCGCTCATCTCGACCGGGCCATGGAACAGGCCTCAGCCACGCAGAAGACAGGGTGAGGCCCGGCAGGAGCGGCCGGCGTGGTCAGCGGGCGCGCACGAGTTGTTCGACACGTGCGTGCAGATGGTCGACGTGGTGCTCGGACTCCGGCTTCATCAGGACGCTGCGCAGGATCCGGGCGCCGTCGGCATCCGCGGCAATCCCGGGATGACGGGCGGTGAACGCCTTGCTATCGGCCTTGAGCGTGCTCAGGAACACGGGCTCCGAGCCGGTCATGCCCTCGGCCAGGACCCGCCCGGAGGCCGCGTCGATGCCGGTGAGGGAGGCGGGGGTGACCCGGGGAAAGTAGCCGACGATGTCCAGTTCGGGCGGCTGATAGAGCTCCAGCAGGTCGGATGCCGTGATCAGGTCGGCCCATTTCAGCGCCGCGCGGCGGCCCGCCGCCAGGACCCGGCCGAGGCCCTCGGGCGTGGGCGGCAGGAGCTTGAAGGTGAGCCAGAGGGCGGCCGCGGCGGCGCCGGCCCGGGAACACTCCAGGCTGATCTCCCCCAGATGCAGTTCGGCGGAGGTGAAGTACGTGTAGGGCGAGTCGTGGAGGTAGAAGCGGCCCACTTCGGGGTCACGGAACAGTACGGCACCGCAGCCGTAGGGCTGGAGACCGTGCTTGTGCGGGTCGACCACGATCGAGTCGCACTCGGCAATGGCCCGCCAGGGTCCGGCGCACAAGCCTTCCGGGCCGTCGGCACCGGCGAGCAGCGTGAAGAATCCCCCGTAGGCGGCGTCGATGTGGATCCGCACGCCGTGCCGCCGGGCGAGGGGCAGCACCTCGTCGACGGGGTCCACGGCGCCGAGGCCGGTGGTGCCCGCGGTGAGTACGACCGTGCCCACCTCCCCGGTACGCAGCACCCGTTCCAGATCCTCCAGGTCCATCCGGCCCCGGGCGTCCGTGCGCACGGAATGGCTCGCCACGCCCAGTACGTGGCACATGCGGCTGTGGGTGTAGTGGGCGTCGGCGCTGTGGGCGATCCCCCGCCCCGGACGGAGCTCGCGGGCGACGAAGAGGGCCTCGAGGTTGGCGATCGTGCCGCTGGTGGTGAGGTGCCCGAGGTGGGTGTCGTAGCCGAACATCGCGGCCAGGCGGGCGACCACCTCGCGTTCCATCGCGGCGGTGGCGGGGCCTCCGTCCAGCGCGTGGTTGTTGGGGTTGATGAGCATCGCGGTGAGGTAGCCCACCACAGCGGCGGGATGCGGGGGCTTGAGCATCTGGCCCGCGTAGTGCGGGTGGAAGAAGGGATAGTTGTCCCTCAGCCTCCCGGTGAACTCCGCGAAGGCGGACGCGAAACGGCCGTCGTCCACCTCCAGTGCGGCGTGGGGTTCGAAGGTGCCGAAGGTGTCCGCCCAGTCCTGTACCGCCTCGGTGGCGCGGCCGAGCCAGCGCTGTAGATCCACCACTGATCTCCCTCTCTCGCGGGTGTCCGCCCATCGTAGGTTTTAATTGACTACTCAGCAATCGACTGCTCAGTGATTGACTGGTCAGCGGTTGATTGATCACGATTTGACTGATCAGGGGTTGCTCGGTCTGCGATTGACCGATCACTGATCGAGGAAACGGTGATTGCGCGATCAGTAGATGAGGCAGCAGTAAACTGCCCGACGATGAACGCCACCCCCCAGCCCGGCGACGAAGCCGCCGCCCAAGCTGCCAACAGCCGAGTGGTCCGGGATTTCGGCCTGCTGATCAAGTCCGCCACCCGCTTGGAGCAGCGGATCGACAGCGAGCTGCGGCGGACGTGCGGGATCAGTCACACCATGCTCGAGGTCCTGATACGACTGTGCCGCCGGCCCGGCGAGGAGGTCTCCCAGCGGGACCTCGCCGACGACCTCACGCTGACCAGCAGCGGCACCACCCGGCTGATCGACCGCATGGAGGAAGCGGGACTCGTCGACCGCATCCCCTCGCCCGCGGACCGCAGGGTCACGCTGGTGGAGACGACCCCTCACGGACGTACGGTCTTCCTGCATGCCGCGGCCGTGCACGCCGAGGTGGTCGAGAAGCACTTCGTCGAGCCGCTGACAGCCGACGACTACCAGCGCCTGACGGCCGCCCTGGGCCGGATCGACACGGCCCTGCGCGACGCCATCTGACATGCCCCGTGCCGTGAGGGCCCGCCGGACGGCGGGCCCTCACGGGTTCGGTCTCGGGGCTGCTTATCCCTGGCGGCCCGGTGCGAGCGGGTCGCCGGCCTTGCGGACGACCTTGGCGATCCAGGCCATGGCCTCGGGCACGTCGTAGTTGCCGGCGTGCGGCTGGTTCCAGGCGAGCTGGTAGTCGACGTCCTTGACCTGCCGGTCCGCCTCGAGTGCCCGGTCGAGGTTGACCGAGACGATGAACGAGGTGTCGCGGTCACGGGTGCCGTTGCGGACGTACCAGTTCGGCGCGGTGTCGGCGGCGGTGCCGATGAAGTCCATCGGGTCGATCAGGTGGATCTGGTCGTCGACGGTGGTGCTCGGCTTGCGGGTGTACTGGTCCCAGGTCAGGCCGGTGTCGTCGATCCCGCTGCCGTCGCCCGCGACGTCGTTGTGGTCCCAGCTGTACTCGGTGTAGTTCATGTACTTCTGGGTCGGGGGCCCGAAGAGGTTGGTCTCGGTGCCGCTGGTGGTGTTCCCGTTGACGCCCACGGCGTCGAAGGCGGGCGTCGTCTTGAGCGTGGCCTGGGTGGCGACGAAGGCGAGGTACCTCGTCATGTCGACCGAGAGCACCTTGTCGGTGGTGTTGTCGACGTCGATCCAGTCGTTGACGTAGGTCTTGGTGGTGGGCGGGCCGCCGAAGCCACCGGACGTGATGACGAAGTCCTCGCCGAGCTGCGGGACGGTGTGCGCGGGGTCGGCCTTCAGATAGGTCTCCGCGGAGCGGACGACCTCCTTCCTGACGGTGTCGAGCATGCTCGCCGCGGTGAGCGCGGAACCGTCGGGGTTGCGCAGCCCGAGGCTCTTCTCGTACGCGGGGAACCGGGCGGCGATCGCGGCGGCGTCCTCGGGCGAGGGGTTCTCGCCGGTGGTGTCACGGGTGCCGAGGATGTTGTACAGCCACTCGTAAGCCGTGTCCGCGTTGCCGAGGTCGGTGATCGGGCAGTACGCGTTGACCGCGAAGACATCGTCGCGCAGGGTGCTGTGGCCCTTCGCGTCGATGCCCGCAGCACCGATCCGGGCGAGGTAGGGGTCGTACTCACTGCTGTTGCCGGAAGCGCCCAGGATCGACACCAGCGCGCCGCCACCGCTGGTTCCGTTGATGACGATCCGCTCGGCGCTGCCGGGCATCGCGGCGTCGTTGAGGCGCAGATAGCGGACGGCGGCCTTGGCGTCGACCGCGGCGGCGGGAGCCTTGCCGGGGGCCGTGCCGTCGGCACCGACCAGTCCGCGGCTGCGGTTGGCGACGTCGACGAAGACGTAGCCGGCCTTCAGCGCGGCGCCGACGTTGCTGGTGGAACTGTTGTAGGACGCGCCGCCGGTCACGCTCGCCCTGATGTAACTGGCCATCCAGCCCGCGTTGTTCACCGCGAAGTAGATCGGTGCGCGCTGGTCGTCGAAGGCGCTCTCGGGGACGAACACGTTCATGCTCTGGTAGCCGCAGGCGGTGTTCTCGATCGTGGTGCTGCCGCCGCCGGGGCCACCGGACTGCTGTGCCGCCGCCGCGACCGGCTTTGCGACGTAACAAATCTCCTTGTACCAGCGCACGTTCATCGGCTGGCCGTCGACGGTCACCGTGATCGTGGTGTAGGCGGCGGAGTCGAAGGCCAGCGCGGCGTCCTCGGGGTCCGCGCCCCGGCCGCGGATCTGCTTCCCGGCCTCCGTCGCGGAAGCC
>NZ_JBEOWS010000316.1:0-11611 GCF_040296125.1 Streptomyces sp. NPDC002265
GGGCGGCACGCTGTCAGCGGACGTGGCCCCTGCCGTCGCGGACAACGCCGCACGTCTGCGGGACTGTCGGCGCTGCCGCTCGTGGCCAGGCGCAGGTTTCCGCTGCTCGCGTTCGGTGTGATCGCCGCCGCCGCGCTGGCCCTGGGCGACGCCGTCTCCTGGATCAACGTGCTGACCTGCAGCATCGCGGCGTACACGGCCGTCGCGCACAGCCGCTACCGGACCCGGGCCCTGGCCGCGCTGATCGCCGCCGCCGTGCTGGCGGGTGTCGCGTTCCGGGACACGGATCCCATTCTCCCCGGCTGGTCCAGCCCCGCCGTGGTGCTCCTGGTCGTCGGGGTGCTGGCCAGCCTCGTGCGCCTCGGGCGGCTGCGGCTGGATGCCAGCCGGAAACGGTTCACGGACCTCCAGCAGGCCCAGGAGAAGGCCATGCGCAGGGCCGTCGAGGAGGAACGCGCCCGGATAGCCGCCGAACTCCACGACGTCGTCACCCACAATGTGAGCGTGATGGTCATTCAGGCGGGAGCGGCGCGAAAGGTGATGGACGCGGCTCCCGAGCGGTCCAAGGAGGCGCTGCTGGCGGTGGAGGCGGGCGGCCGCGCCGCCATGGCCGAACTCCGCCATGTGATGGGCCTGCTCGCGGGCCCGGCGGCGGGCTCCGACACACCCGCCGACGGCCTGGAGCCGCAGCCCGGCCTCGGTCAGCTCGACGCCCTCGCCGAGAGGGTGCGGGCCGCCGGGACACCCGTGGACCTGACGGTGTCGCTGCCGCCCGGGCCGCTGCCGCCCGGGGTGGAGCTCACGGCGTACCGCGTCGTCCAGGAGGCGCTCACCAACACGATCAAGCACGCGGCGGGCGCCGGCGCGACGGTGACCATCGGCTTCGCCGGCTCCTGGCTGGAGATCGAGGTCACCGACACGGGAGCGGTCCGGGGCTCGCCGCCGGTGGGCGGCAACGGCCGCGGTCTGATCGGGCTGCGCGAGCGGCTCGCGCTCTACGGCGGCGAGCTCACGGCCGCACCGACGCCGGCCGGCGGCTACCGGGTCGCGGCCTGCATTCCGTGGGAGGTGCTGTGAGCGGGCCCGCCCTGCGCGCGGTCATCGCGGACGACCAGGCCCTGGTGCGCACCGGTTTCGGGATGATCCTCGCCGCCGACGGCATCGAGGTCGTCGCCGAGGCGGCGGACGGGACCGAGGCGGTCGACGCCGTCCGGCGCACCCGGCCCGACGTCGTCCTCATGGACATCCGGATGCCGCGGATGGACGGCATCGAGGCCACCCGGCGCATCCTCGGAGGCGGCACCGACGGCACCCGGGTCATCATCCTCACGACGTACGACCTCGACCACTACGTGTACGCGGCGCTCACCGCCGGAGCGAGCGGCTTCCTGCTCAAGGACGTCACCCCCGAGCACCTCGTGGCGGCCGTGCGCCTGGTGCGCTCCGGGGACGCGCTGCTCGCGCCCACGATCACCCGCAGGCTGATCGAGCGCTTCGCGCACCGCGAGGAGTCCCCGCGGACCGGCCTCCACCGTGATCTGTCCGGGCTGACCCCGCGCGAGCTGGAGGTGCTCCGGCTGCTGGCGACCGGCCTCAGCAACGCCGAACTCGCGGAGCGCCTCTTCCTCAGCCCGACCACGGTCAAGACGCATGTCGGCCGCATCCTGTCGAAGCTCGATCTGCGGGACCGCGTACAGGCCGTCGTACTCGCCTACGAGAGCGGTCTGATCTCCCCGCAGGGCCCGCCCGGCAGCGGCTGACGACCGGCCAGGGCCACCGCGGGGGCCGGACCCGTCACCGGTGCGTGCGTACGGAGAACTCGTTGCCGTCGGGGTCGAGCAGCAGGACCCGGCCGCCGTGGTCCTCGCCGGTGGACGTACGCCTCGCGCCGAGCGAGACCAGACGGCCGAGCTCGGCCTCCGGATCGGCGTCGGCGGGGAGTGCCAGTTCCAGGTACAGCCTGTTCGTGCCGGTCTTGGGTGCCACCGGCGGACCACCCCAGGTGATCTTCGTACCGCCGTCCGGCGACTGGATCGCGGTCTCCTGGTCCTGGTCCCAGACCAGCGGCCACCGCAGCGCCTTGCTCCAGAAGTAGCCGACCTCCTGCGTACCGTCGCAGGACAGCGCTCCGATGACGCCGGTGTCGGCGAGGAACTTGTTGCCCGCCTCGATGACGCAGAACTCGTTGCCGTCCGGATCGGCGAGCACCACGTGTTCCTCTTCCGGGAGCTGGCCCACGTCGAGGTGCTCGGCGCCGAGTTCCAGGGCCCTGGCCACCGTCTGCCGCTGATCCTCCGGGGTGGCGCTGGTGAGGTCGAAGTGCGCCCGGTTCCGGCCGGTCCTCGGTTCCTGGCTCGGCAGGAACCGGATGCGGTACCCGACCGGGCCGGGCGGCAGTATCGCGATGCCGTCGTCCGGCCCGTCGGCCGGCTGCCAGCCGAGGACACCGGACCAGAACCGCGCCAGGTCCGACGGACGGGTCGCGTTGAAGCAGATCGCGAACAGTTGACTCGTCATACCTCGTACATCTCCGATCCACTGACGGTCGATTGACGGCCGATCCGGCACCGACGGTGTCAGAGCGGGTTGATGCGGGCCTTGAGCAGGCAGAACTCATTGCCTTCGGGGTCGGCCAGGACATGCCACGACTCCTGCCCCGTCTGACCGATGTCGGCCCGGCGCGCACCGAGTCCCAGAAGGCGTTCGAGCTCGGCGTCCTGGTCGCGGTCGGTGGCGTTGACGTCGATGTGCAGCCGGGACTTCCCCGGCTCCGGCTCGTCCCTGCGGCTGAGGATGATCGTCGGCTGCGGACCGCCGAATCCTTCGCGCGGTCCGATCTCCAACGTGCCGTCGTCCTCGCGACCGAGCACGACGAAGTCCAGGACCTCGCACCAGAACCGCGCCAGCACCTCGGGTTCGCGGCAGCCGAGTACGAGTTCGCTGATACGACATGCCATGGACGAAACCCGCTCTCGGCCCGAGGTCTGCCGGAGGGCACACGTCAACCCTCCGGTTCCAGCAGTGCTGGCAACCTCGCGAGCCTAGCGAAGGAGCCGAACACGGGCGAAGTGATTTCGGGGCCGCCGCCCTTGTCCGGGCGTCGGGGCAAGTCGGTCGGCGTCGACGGCTGTGCAGCCGCGCGGCACAGCCGTCGGTCGGGATTCCACGTGTTCTCGTGAGGCATGTGCACATGGGCTGATGACGTGTCCATGGCGAAGATGTGGCCGGGGTGACATGTCATGTTCATGCATGAGTCACTTGATCACTCCCCCTGTCCCGGATTCTCGCGGTCATGAAATCTCTGAGGACCGTGAGACTCGCCCTGCCCATGGCGTTCGCCACCCTCATGCTCACCATCGCGGGCTCCATGTCCAACGCGTCGGCGGTGGCCTACTGGTCGTACCGGAACGACTGGGAAGGTGAGTGCCTGGTCGCGTCGACCGTGAGCGACAAGGTCTGGTCGGACACCTGCAACGACCAGCTCCCCACCCGGAACTGGTACTGGGGTTCGGATTCCTACACCCTCGGCGGGATCGTGTGGCGGCAGTTGGTGAGCGCGAGCAACGGTTTGTGTCTCACCACGGACGCCAAGACCGCAACCAACGCCGTCTGGATGAGCGGCTGCGGTAACGCCGCCGGCCAGTGGTGGAGCAATGACGGCGACTATCTCACCTGCGACATCGACGGCAGGGTGTACCTGCGCACCTCGGACAACGGTGCCGCCGTCTACACCACCCCCACCAGGAGCCAGAGCGGCATCGAGCCCGAGCGGTGGAGGTGGTGGGGCGCGCACAGCAGCTGACGGATCCGGCCGCTCTGCGGCGCACGGGAGGCCCTCACTCCTGCGGGGAGCGGGGGCTCTTCCGCTTCGGGCGCGCAGCCGGGCCGTACCGCCTCGTTCAGAACCGTGTCAGTATCCCGTCGACGTACCCGAGAGGTACGACATCCGTGTGTGGGGCAAGGTTGTCGGGGTCGTCGTGCCGGTAGTGGTACCGCCCACGCTCGTCCACGATCAGACCGAGCGGCTCCGCCCCGCACTGACGGCACTTCCAGAACTGGAACTCGGCCATCTGCGCCGAGGGATTCACATCGCTCGGACGTATGACGTTCTCTGTCACGGGCTTCCTCCCGACGTTCTGCACTGCCGGCATTCTTTCACTCGTCCGCCGGTCGGTGCTCCTCGCGGTGCGCCTTCAACCGGCTTGGAGCCGAAGCGTGTTGCCCTCCTGGGCCGAGGGGACTCAGCCCTGGAGTCTCATGCCCTCGGGCGAGATGAGGCCCTTGCGGGGGTGGGCGCGGAAGGTCGCCGTCCGGACGGCGGGCGTGCACGCGGGACCGTTGGGGTGCCACTCCGTCAGTCTGGCCCGGGTGATGTCCTCGACGACCGTGTCACCGGTCTTCGTGGACATCACCATGAGCCGCACTGGCAGGGTGGACGCGCCGACGTTGTCGGAGAGCCGGACGGACAACGAGGCGAACGGGTCGTCGGGACCGCCCGAGGTCCGCTCCTTGCACGTGCCGTCCACGCACAGCGTGATCGTCGCCGCGTCCTGGCCGCCGAAGTCGGCGGGCCGCCATACGGCCGAGACCCGCGACTCCGCGTCCGCCATGGTGCATGGCGTCTCCCCGCCGAGCTGCGAGCATCCGGTCAGGGCCACTGCCAGCAGCGGTATGCCAAGGGTGCGGCGCATGTCGGCAGACACTACCTTGCCCCGCGCCCCGAGCCCGGCGGGCGTCGGCTTGACCCTTCGATGAATGATCTTGGCTCATTCATGTCTCGAACTTGAGTTCCCTTTGTGAAGAACGATCACTCGGCTTGGCACCTGGCTTGGAACACTCCTCGGACGGATGACGGGAGAGGAGAGAGGGGCAGCACGCGGAGGCCGGAGGCGGCCACGGGACAGTCGGCGCCACCACTCACCACTCCCGCCGTCCCCATCCACCCCCGCCTGTCACCAGGAGCTTCCGTCCATGGCCATGAACGCCCGTCGCACCAGACAACTGCGGGAGGCCTCGGCCCCCTTGCTGCTCCAGGACGAGCAGATCGAACTCACCAGCCTGGCCTCCGTCGGCACGGTCTCGGTGCGCAGGCAGGCCCTCACCGCGATCGTGGTCGGGGTGCTCACCCTGGGGATGGTGATGGCGACGGTCCGCCCGCGTGCGGTCTACGTCGTCCTGACGAACCAGCGCATCCTGTTCTTCGACGCCAACCGTGGCGGCAAGCCGGGCAAGCTGCTGATGAACATGGCCCGCCTGTACGTCACCGCGACCGCGGCCAGGAAGACCTTCCTCGGCCTGAAGGTGGTCACGCACCTGACCGTCCAGGGCCAGGAGGGCACGCTCAAGGTCGACTTCCCGGTACAGACCCGCGCCGACGGCCACGTGTTCGCCGAAGCCCTGCCGGTAACGCGCTGACCCCCTCCGGGGCCGCCGGAGTTCACGGACAGGTCCGCGCCACGAGGGCGGGGAGTGCCTGTCCCAGCGGGAGGTCGACGCGCTCGGCGGCCCATCGGTCTCCCCTGGTCGGGCCCTGGTTGATGACGAGGACAGGGATGCCGGACCGGTCGGCCTGACGCACGAAACGCAGCCCGGACATGACCGTCAGGGAGGAGCCGAGCACCAGCAGGGTGGCGGCCTGGGCGACGAGACGCCCGCATGCCTCGACCCGCTCGGGCGGCACGTTCTCGCCGAAGAAGACGACATCCGGCTTGAGCACCCCGGTGCCGCAGGCCGCACACGCCACCACCTGGAACGCGCGGACCGCCTCCTCCGGCAGCTCCACGTCGCCGTCCGGATTGACGCGCGCGGCACGGTGCTCCTCGGCGGCCTCCTCGAAGCGCGGATTCGCCTCCCGCAGCCGACGGTCCAGTTCCGAACGGGTGCTGAGGTCACCGCAGTCCAGACAGACCACGCGGCTCAGGCTTCCGTGCAGCTCGATGACGCCCGCCGCCCCGGCCGACTGCTGGAGTCCGTCGACGTTCTGGGTGATCACGCCGGTGACCAGGCCTGCCTCGCCGAGCGCGGTGACGGCTCGATGGCCGGCGTTCGGGCGGGCCCTCGTCATGGCCCGCCAACCCAGCTGGCTGCGCGCCCAGTAGCGTCGTCGCGCGGGCTCGCCGCCGATGAACTCCTGGTACGTCATCGGAGTGTGCCGGCGCAGCGAGCCGTGCTCCCCGCGGTAGTCGGGGATGCCGGAGTCGGTGGACAGCCCCGCCCCGCTCAGCACCACGATCCCGCCCGCCCGCACGGCCTCGACGACACCGCTCAGGTCGGCCGAGGCCGGAGGCAGACCGCCGGTGGGCTCCCAGGCCAGAGTGGGTCGCGTCCGCATGGCTTCCAGCTTACGCATCGACGCGGCCGTATCCGGCGGTCTCCGGACGGCCGTCTCCGGCGGTCCCTGGTCGACTCTGGCAGGCCGTCGTCCCGGCGGTGCCTCAGTGCGGGCGCGCCGCCGGTCCCCGGTCGCCGGCCGCATCAGGTGATGCTCCGGTGGTGCCGGGTGCCTCCCGCGGGTCAGGGCAGAGCGCCGCGACGATGCGCCGGCACCGCGCCGCCATCTCGTCGGCCGTCTGCTCGGGGTGGTGCCGCCACCAGGCGACGGCGCCGCTCACGGTCCCGTACCAGAGGTGGGTGACGAGGTCGGCGTCCAGGGGTTCGACGGCCGGCGCGGTGCGCAGGAACTCGGCCACGCCCACGGCGCCCATCCGGTTGAGTTCCTTGCGGTACACGGCCGCGGCGGCGTGCAGCGGGCCCTCCGCCGGAAGTGTCGCGTCGTAGACGAGTTCCCAGTCGTGCAGACGCGATTCGAGCGCACGGAAGACGGCTTCCAGGGTGCACACGGCGCGCGCGATGCCGGACGGACCCTGCTGGGCGCGGGCGACGGCCTCGACGAGCCGGGTGCCCGCGCGTTCGAGGCAGGTCAGGTAGAGGCCGTCCTTGGACCCGAAGTACTCGTAGATCATGGGTTTCGTGATGCCGGCCCGCGCCGCCACGGTCGCGGTCGACCCGCGCGCGTACCCCTTCGCGCCGAACTCCTCGGCGGCCGCCTCCAGGATCAGCCGCTCCCGGTCCTTGCGGGGCATCCCCTTGGTGCCCACGCCCTGCGTGGCGTTCCCCTGCTTGCTCATGCCTCCACCCTATGCCAAAGTGACCGCCCGGTAAGTTACCCGACGTTCAGATAGCTGGAGGGGCGATGAGCGGCAAGACGCGATCGTGGTGGGGCTGGGGAAACGTCGAGGACGCGGTGACCGGCGCGGAGCGGGCGGAACTCACCCGGCGCACCGCTGCGCTGCTGCCGGACGCGGACCTGACCGTCCACGAGCCTCCGCCGGTCGGGTCGTTCGACCTGGCTCCGAGCCGGGTGACGGCCCCGCCCGCGCTGGCACGGCTCGCGTCCCACGACACCTGCGACCGGCTGGCGCACAGTCACGGCCAGGCGTTCCGCGATGTCGTCCGCGCGCTGCTCGGCAGGCTGCCCCATGTGCCGGACCTCGTCATGCGCCCCACTTCGGAGGCCGAGGTGGTGAGCACGCTGGAGTGGTGCGACGGTGCCGGTGTCGCGGTCGTCCCGTTCGGCGGCGGATCCTCCGTGGTGGGAGGCGTCGAGGCCCGTACGGGGGAGGAGTACGCGGGGGTGGTGAGTCTGGACCTGGGCCTGCTGGACCGGGTCCTGGAGGTCGACGGCACGAGCCGGGCCGCGCTCGTGCAGGCCGGGGTCCTCGGCCCGCACCTGGAGGAGCAGCTCAGGCCCCACGGGTACACCCTGCGGTTCTTCCCGCAGTCCTTCGAGTTCTCCAGTCTCGGCGGCTGGCTGGCGACCCGGGCCGGTGGCCACTTCGCCACCCGCCTCACGCATATCGACGACCTGACCGAGTCGCTGCGGGTGGTCACGCCCGCCGGTGTGGTCGAGAGCCGCCGTCTCCCGGGTTCGGGGGCCGGCCCCTCGCCCGACCGCCTTTTCCTCGGCTCGGAGGGGGCACTCGGTGTCATCACCCAGGCCTGGGTACGGCTCCAGGACCGGCCGCGCTGGCGGGCGGGGGCCTCGGTGGCGTTCGGGGACTACGAGGCGGGCGTCCGGGCCGTACGGGCTCTGTCGCAGTCCGGGCTCGATCCGGCCAACTGCCGGCTGCTGGACCCCATGGAGGCGCTGATCAACGCGGGCAGCCCGAGCGCGGTCCTGGTGCTCGGCTTCGAGTCCGCCGACCACCCCGTCGCCACCTGGATGCAGCGCGCCCTGGAAATCTGCCGCGACCACGGAGGCACGCTGCCGGAGCCGCCGCGTCACACCGACACCGACACCGAGGACGCGGCCGCGCGGACCTCGGCCGCAGACACCTGGCGCTCCTCCTTCCTGCGGATGCCGTATCAGCGCGACGCCCTCGCGGCCCAGGGCATGATCGTGGAGACCTTCGAGACGGCCTGCACCTGGGACCGGTTCGCCGGTCTCCGCGCGGCGGTGGAGACCGCGGCTCAGGACGCCATGCGCCAGGTGGGCGCCACGGGTGTGGTGACCTGCCGGTTCACGCACGTCTACCCTGACGGCCCCGCCCCGTACTTCGGGATCTACGCCGCAGGCCGGTGGGGCAGGACCGTGGAGCAGTGGGACGAGATCAAGCTCGCGGTCTCCGAGGCGCTGATCGCGCACGGCGCCACCATCACCCACCACCACGCGGTGGGCCGGGACCACCGGCCCTGGTACGACCGGCAGCGTCCCGACCTCTTCGCCGCCGCCCTGCGGGCGGGCAAGGCCGTGCTGGACCCGTCCGGGATCCTCAATCCCGGCGTTCTTGTCGATCCCCTTCGCTGACCCGGCGGTGCCGGGCCGGCACGGCACCGCGGTCTGTGGATCCGGCTACCAGCCGACGGCGACCAGCAGCCACTGCGGGCTGCCGTGGGAGATGAAGGAGGACTGGCCCGCCACGTCGTCGTAGGGGAAACCGTAGGCGAGGTTGTTGATGGCGTTGTCGTGCCAGAACTTCGCGTAGTAGTTGGCGGGCGCCGCCTTGTAGTACTGGGCGGGATCCCCCTGCTGGGAGGCGGGCAGGGTCGCCACATGGCGGTTGAGGGCGGCGCACATGTTCGGGTTGCCGGCCAGCGCCGCCGCGCAGCCGAAGATGTCGGAGGTGGCGGCGTTCACGCCCACGGACTGGGCGTAGGAGGTGAAGTAGTTGGCGTTGGCGCCGCCGGCCCGGAAGCTCGGGTCGCTGCCGGGTGCGATGATCCGGTACGGGGACTGGGTCTGGGCGAGCACCTTGAACGGGGTGGGGACGGCGGCCGTGAACCGCTGGAAGGTGGCCGCGCGGTCCTCGGCGAAGGTCTGCCGGTTCTCACCGACCTCGACGTCGTAGCCGTCCTTGGAGTGCAGGCGCATGGCCAGTTTGAGGCCGAAGGCGTCGACCCGGGTGGTGTTGCCGTTGAAGACGTCGTTGCCGACGGTGAACTCGATGAAGTCGTAGTACGGACCGTTGGGCGACCCGAGGTAGAAGTACATACGGCCCGCGGAGTTGGCCGGCATGTCGAGGTAGGGCTGCTCCGCGATGGAGTGGACCTGTCCGTTGAAGCTCCAGTACACCTGGCTGTCGGGGTACTTGCCGTTGGTGCGGTTGAGGACCTTCACCTCGACGGCGTTGTGCGCGGCGGGAATGTCGGCGGTGCTTCCCCAGAAGGTGTCCGGCGGGGTGGTGCTGCCGGGCCCGTACACCTGGAACTCCCACAGGGAGTAGCCGTAGGGGGTCGCTCGCGTCGTCCCGAGGACGCGTACGTATCTGGCGCTGCCGGTGACAGTGATGTTCTGGGTGCCGCCGGTGCCGGTCGTCGTGGAGTACGCGGTGGCCCAGGTGCTCGCGTCGGCGGAGGTCTGGATCTGGAAGGCCGTGGCGTAGGCGGCCTCCCAGTTCAGAGTGACGCGGGTGAGCTGCTGGACGGACCCGAGATCGACCCGCAGCCATTGCGGGTCGGAGAAGGCCGAGGACCACCGGGTGCCGGTGTTGCCGTCCACCGCGGCCCCCGCCGGGAAGGAGCCGTTCTCGACCGAGGAGGCCGTGGCGGGCCTTCCCTGGGAGAGCAACTGGTCGGCGGCGTGCGCGGGTGACGGGGTCAGGACGGCGACGCAGGCGGCGAGCAGGGCGGCCACCAGAGCGAGAGCGGTACGGGCCCGCGCGGTCAGGTCCGGCGGTCTGTGCGGGAGGGCGCTGGTCAAGGACTGCATGCGAATTCTCCTCATGCCGGGTCGGCGTGTGTGGGGGCGGAGCAACAGCAGACGGAGAGCGCTCTCTCGGGTTGTATCCCCGCATGTTCCGGACGTCAACAACTGAAGCCCGAGCAAGGGAAGTTCTGGTGCCGGGCGGAGCGGAGGGCCGAATGCCGTCGCCTGTGCCGGGTCCGGAGGCCCAGCGCCTTCGGACTCCGACGGCTCCAACCACCGTTGTGTGCAGGCGCGTTCAAGACTTGACTTGGCCAACTTCGGTCCGACTGGGTCAATTTCCCGCCACCGTGGAGGCCCTGACTGGTCTACACCCTTGACTGGTACAGACCAAAGCGGTTGAGTGTGGCCCGGCACCCCCCACCACAGCCGCCCGGACCCTGCGACGTCGGCCCTCTGCCGGCGTACGCGCACGGCTCTGCCCTGCCTCCGGTGCGGCCTTGTTCCGCAAAGGACTGATCCTGTGTCACACCGCCGCGCCGCTACGCTCCTGACCGCGATCCTGATCGGTGCCTCCGCGCCGACGCTGCTGCCGGCCGCGAGCGCCTCCGCCGCCTCCTGCGCGAGCTACCCGGACTGGGTGGCCGGCAGGTCGTACGTCACCGGCAACATCGTCCGGTACACCGACGGCAAGGCCTACATCGCCGAGCACGACAACCCGGGCTACGACCCCACGATCAGCACCTGGTTCTGGGACCCCTACACCTGCGACGGCGGCGGCACGACGAACCCCTCCGACGGATTCGTCGTGAGCGAGGCGCAGTTCAGCCAGATGTTCCCGAACCGGAACTCCTTCTACACCTACAACGGCCTCAAGGCCGCCCTGAGTTCGTTCCCCGCGTTTGCCAACACCGGCAGCGACACGGTCAGGAAGCAGGAAGCCGCCGCGTTCCTCGCCAACGTCAACCACGAGACCGGCGGCCTGGTCTACGTGGTGGAGCAGAACACCGCCAACTACTCGCACTACTGCGACTGGAGCCAGCCCTACGGCTGCCCGGCCGGTCAGTCGGCCTACTACGGACGCGGTCCGATCCAGCTCAGCTGGAACTTCAACTACAAGGCCGCGGGCGACGCGCTCGGCATCGACCTGCTCGGCAACCCCAACCTCGTCCAGACCGACTCGGCGGTCGCCTGGAAGACCGGCCTCTGGTACTGGAACACCCAGTCCGGTCCCGGCACCATGACCCCGCACAACGCGATGGTCAACAGCGCGGGCTTCGGGCAGACCATCCGCAGCATCAACGGCTCGCTGGAGTGCGACGGCCGCAACCCCGCGCAGGTGCAGAGCCGGGTGGACGCCTACCAGCGCTTCACCTCGATCCTCGGTGTCACCCCCGGAGCCAACCTCTCCTGCTGAACGGCCCGACGCCACCACGGCCCGGCGCCGCTCCCGGACAGGCCTCCCACGGC
>NZ_JBEOWS010000317.1:0-11495 GCF_040296125.1 Streptomyces sp. NPDC002265
CGCCCACCGAGTCGGTGGGCGCCCTTCGGGTCCGTACGGGGCCGGTCCGGATGGACGGCGGCGGCCGTGCGTGGCTACTCGGCGACGGCGGCGGCCATGGCCGGCGCGTTCATGAGGACCGTGCGCCTGGGGTTGGCCGTCTGCGTGGGAAGGGAGACGGGGTGCTCCGGCTGGTCCGGGGTGTGCAGCGCGTCGGCGCCGTCGAGGTGCGCCAGCGTCGTACGCCGCGGGTTGGCTATCGTGCGGAACATCGTCGTCGTCTTCACGGTTTGTACGAGACCTTGTCGTTTCGGGCGCCGGGAGGGCCTCAAGTGCCCCCCGCACGGGCGCGGGTTATCAGAACGCTGCCCTTTGTAAAACGTCAGGCTAAACATCCGGAATCCCGCAGATGACGTGAAGACCCCATGATCTCCGTGTGAGTTTGCTCACCTACCCTCGATCAAAACGGTCAATTCAGGCCCGCGCCCTACTCAGTCGAAACGGACATTAGCCGCCTGAAGCCACCATTCCGCTCCCGATCATGTCGACTGGGACACCCGTTCCGCCCCCTTGATTCACCATGGTTTGCCCGACATAAGGCGGAACTCATTCAACAACGGGTGATCTATCGCTCACGTGGTGTCACGGAGGTCACAGGTCGGCCTACGGGCCTTGTTGGCGCTCCTGCACTGTGCTGGAATTCCTCGGACCGCCGCAGGTATCGAGCTGGCACACAGGGGGGCGCGATCACGCGCCGAGTGGCGGCTACGAAGGGGGAGCCAGCGCCGGTCGCTCACGACCACCACGGGGGCGTATTCAGGGCGCCCCTATGACGCCGACACCGTGTCCTTCCGTTCGCGCGGAGGGGCGCCTGGTCCAGAGGTTGCGACAGTAGTGCAGGGACGATTCAAGAGGGATGGCAGTGCTTCGGCGGAGCCGGAGCCGCACGGCGGGACCGACCGCGGTTCCTCGCCCCAGCACGCCCAGAACCAGGGCTCGGCCGGCGACGGCGGTGAGCGCCCCGGGCGCCCCGGCGCGGCCGGATCGACGGGCCCGGTTCCTGTGGTGACGGCTCCGAAGGGCGTCCCGGGCCCCGGCTCGCGCATGGCGCTGCGCAACTGGCGCATCTCCACGCGACTGGTGTCGCTGCTGGCGCTGCCGGTGGTCGCGGCCACCACGCTGGGCGCCACGCGTATCAACCAGTCGATGGACGACATCCAGCAGCTCGACAACATGAAGCTGCTGACGGAGATGACCAAGCAGGCCACCGAGCTGGCGAGCGCGCTCCAGGAGGAGCGCGACCAGTCGGCCGGTCCGCTGGCGCACCAGGCGGGCGCGACCGACTACACCGTCAAGGGATACCGGGACAAGACCGACCGGGCCCTGACCAACTTCCTCGACGCCGGCGACAAGATCGACGCCGCGAGCAAGCAGGGCAACCTCCAGGGTGTCCGTGACAGCCTCGTCGGCCTCCAGCGCGACCTGAACAGCCTCAGCAAGGTCCGCTCGGGTGCGTACGAGGCCGAGGGCAACTCGATGCAGACCGTCGAGGCCTACCACCGGCTCATCCAGCACCTGCTCGACCTCTCGCAGGACATGGCCGAGGCGACCAGCAACCCCGACATGATCCAGCGCACCCGCGCCCTGTCGGCCTTCTCCGCGGCCAAGGAGTACGCCTCCGAGCAGCGCGCCCTCCTCGGTGCCGCGCTCCCGACGAGCAACCAAGAGTTCGGCAGCCTCTCCGAGAACGACCGCCTGTACGGTGTCGCGGCCCTGGACAGCCAGGACTCCGAGCTCAACAGCTTCCGGTCCATCTACGGCGACTCGGGTGCCGAGGAACTCCTCAAGCCGATCGAGTCGGGCAACGCCACGATCGAGGGGACCGACACCTTCGCCGAGCGCGCGCTCAGCAAGCAGAACGGTCTGAAGTCGCTGGACAAGCTGTCCTACAAGGACTGGCTCGACAACAGCTCGACCAAGATCCTGGGCATGAAGCAGATCGAGCACTCGCTGCTCGAGGACATGGAGCAGAAGGCCCGCGAGCTGCGCAGCGCCTCCGAGCGCGAGGCGATCATCTCCGGTGCGCTGATCCTGCTCGTGCTCGGTGTGTCGCTGGTCGGCGCCTTCGTCGTGGCCCGGTCCATGATCCGCTCGCTGCGCCGCCTGCAGGAGACCGCCACCAAGGTCGCCCAGGACCGTCTGCCCGAGCTGGTCAAGCAGCTGTCCGAGTCCGACCCGCAGGACGTCGACACGTCCGTGGAGTCGGTCGGTGTGCACTCCCGGGACGAGATCGGCCAGGTGGCCGCGGCCTTCGACGACGTGCACCGCGAGGCGGTCCGACTGGCCGCCGAGCAGGCCCTGCTGCGGGGCAACGTCAACGCGATGTTCACCAACCTCTCGCGCCGTTCCCAGGGTCTTATCCAGCGCCAGCTGTCGCTGATCTCCGAACTGGAGTCCCGCGAGGCCGACCCGGACCAGCTGTCCTCGCTGTTCAAGCTCGACCACCTCGCGACGCGTATGCGCCGTAACGGTGAAAACCTTCTCGTCCTCGCGGGTGAGGAGCCCGGCCGACGCTGGACCCGCCCGGTCCCGCTGGTCGACGTCCTCCGCGCCGCCGCGTCCGAGGTGGAGCAGTACGAGCGCATCGAGCTGGCCTCGGTGCCGAGCACCGAAGTCGCCGGCCGCGTCGTCAACGACCTCGTGCACCTCCTCGCAGAGCTGCTGGAGAACGCCACCTCGTTCTCCTCCCCGCAGACCAAGGTCAAGGTCACCGGTCACGCGCTGCCCGACGGCCGCGTGCTGATCGAGATCCACGACACCGGCATCGGCCTCTCGCCCGAGGACCTCGCCGCGATCAACGAGCGGCTCGCCTCGCCGCCCACCGTGGACGTCTCCGTCTCCCGACGCATGGGCCTCTTCGTGGTCGGTCGTCTGTCGCAGCGGCACGGCATCCGCATCCAGCTGCGCCCGTCCGACTCCGGCGGTACGACCGCGCTGGTCATGCTGCCCGTGGACGTCGCCCAGGGCGGCAAGAAGCCCCAGCCCAAGCCCGGTCAGGGTGCCGTCAACAGCGGTCCGGCCGCGGCGCAGGCGGCGGCCGGCATGGCCGCGGCGCGACGCCAGGGCGGTGCCGTCGGCGCGGGTGCTCCGGGCGGTGCGCCCGGTGGTGCCCTCGGTGGCGGCGCCTCGGCCGGCAACACCGGCCGGATAGCCGCCGGACAGGGCCCGCGGGCCGCGCTTCCCGGCGCGGGTGCGAACGGCCGGCCCGGCGCGGCACGCGGACCGCAGGGTCAGGGCGGCCCCCAGCAGGGCCGGCAGGCTCCGGCCGCCACGGGTGGCGGCCTCTTCGGCCAGGCGCCGAACGCCCAGCAGCAGGGCATGCAGTCCGGTGGCGCGAACGCCCAGCAGGGCTTCGGTGACGACCAGGGCCGCGACGCCTTCGGCGGCAACAACGGCAACAACCGTGGTGCCGTTCCCTCGCAGCGCGCCAACGCCGACGCCGAGCCGCAGGGCCGTCGTTCGCGCCGGCCGCAGCTTCCGGGCCGCGGTGGAGCGCGCGCCGAACTGCCGGGCGCCGACGCCCAGCAGCGCACGCCCAGCTGGAGCGACGAGAACGCGCAGCCGCCGGTTCCGCGCACCCCGCTGGACGCTCCGCGCGGCCACGAGGAGCCGGACGTCTCCCAGACGGCCCAGATGCCGCGCATCGACGACCGCCAGGGTCCGGGCAGCACCTCCGAGTTCGCCCGGCCGGACTTCAACGCGCCGCGCCCCGGGTCTCACAACGGCCAGTACAACACGGGCCAGTTCGCCCGCCCCGGCGCCGCCAACGGTCAGCACAACACGGGTCAGTTCGCCCGCCCGGACGTCTTCGCCCCGGGTGCCGGACAGAACCACTCGTCGGGCACCGGTCAGTTCGCCGCCCCTCAGGCGTACGACAGCAGCTCCACGGGTCAGTTCGCCGCCCCGCAGGCCTACGACAACGGCTCCACCGGGCAGCACGCCCTGCCGGGCCGCCCGGCGCACGCGCCCATGCAGAACAACACCGGCCAGTACGAGCGCCCGCAGACCGCGGGCCCGGACTACGGTGCCCAGCAGCGGCCGGCCATGCCGCAGCGGCCCGCCCAGCCGGAGGCGCTGCCGCCGGCCAGCGGTCCCGGCGACGGCCGTACCCCGCTGTTCGACACGCTGGAGACCAACTGGTTCCACGGTCAGCAGGGCCAGCAGCAGGGCCACTCGGGTCAGCCGCAGCACAACGGCTCGGCCCAGGTTCCGGCCCAGCCGCAGCAGCCCCCGGCGCCGCAGCAGCAGGCTCCGGCTCAGCAGCGTCAGGCGCCCGCCGCCTGGCGCAGCTCACCGAACGACGACATCGTCCGTCAGGCCGAACGGGTGCGTAAGCCCGCGGCCGGCGGCGTCACCACCTCCGGACTGCCGCGCCGGGTGCCCAAGGCGAACCTCGTCCCGGGCACAGCTCAGCAGCAACAGCACCACACCGGTCCGCAGGTCTCGCGTGCGCCTGACGACGTACGCGGCCGGCTGACCAATCTCCGTCGGGGTATCGCGCAGGGTCGCCAGGCCGGCAACGGCCAGACCGGCAGCTTCCCGAACCCCACTCACCAGCAGGAGCGTTAGTTGAGTCCGATGAGCCAGGCGGCACAGAACCTGAACTGGTTGATCACCAACTTCGTGGACAACACCCCAGGGGTGTCCCACACAGTGGTGGTCTCCGCCGACGGCCTTCTGCTGGCGATGTCCGAAGGCTTCCCGCGTGACCGCGCCGATCAGCTCGCCGCTGTCGCGTCGGGTCTCACCTCGCTGACGGCCGGGGCCTCCCGGATCTTCGAGGGCGGCAGCGTCGCGCAGACCGTCGTGGAGATGGAGCGCGGCTTCCTCTTCCTCATGTCCGTGTCCGACGGATCGTCCCTGGCCGTTCTCGCGCACCCCGAGTGCGACATCGGCCTCGTCGGCTACGAGATGGCGCTGCTGGTCGACCGCGCGGGTGCGGTGCTCACGCCTGACCTGCGCGCCGAACTCCAGGGAAGTCTGCTCCACTGACCGTCCTGGATCTACCCGTCTCACCAAATCACCGTCCGGCCGCCACAATCCCCCCACCGGCCCCCGTCAGACGGCAAGACTGACCGATCTGCTGTCCCGTCCGGAGGATTCATGACCCCGCCCAACGCCTCTCATGATCCGTACGCGGAGTCGTACGGGGATGAAGGCGACCAGCCGCTGGTCCGTCCTTATGCGATGACCGGCGGCCGGACCCGGCCGCGTTACCAGCTCGCCATCGAAGCGCTGATCAGCACGACGGCCGACCCGGCAGCGCTCATGGGGCTCCTCCCGGAGCACCAGCGCATCTGCCATCTGTGCCGTGAGGTGAAGTCGGTCGCCGAGGTCTCGGCGCTGCTCGCCATGCCCCTGGGTGTGGCACGGATCCTCGTCGCGGACCTCGCGGAGGCCGGACTGGTCGCCATTCACCAGCCGGGCGGCGACGAGACCACCGGCGCACCGGACGTGACACTGCTCGAAAGGGTGCTCAGTGGACTTCGCAAGCTCTGACGGAGGTCGGGCGACCACCTCCGCAAAGATCGTGGTGGCCGGCGGCTTCGGCGTCGGAAAGACCACGTTCGTGGGCGCCGTCTCCGAGATCAACCCCCTGCGTACCGAGGCCGTCATGACGTCCGCTTCCGCGGGCATCGACGACCTCACGCACACCGGGGGCAAGACCACCACCACCGTGGCCATGGACTTCGGCCGCATCACGCTGGACCAGGACCTGATCCTGTACCTCTTCGGTACGCCGGGCCAGGACCGCTTCTGGTTCATGTGGGACGACCTGGTGCGCGGTGCGATCGGCGCCGTGGTCCTGGTCGACACGCGGCGGCTCGCCGACTGCTTCCCCGCGGTCGACTACTTCGAGAACAGCGGTCTGCCGTTCGTCGTGGCCCTCAACGGCTTCGACGGCCAGCAGCCGTACCAGCCGGAGGAGGTCCGCGAGGCTCTCCAGATCGGCCCGGACACTCCGATCATCACGACGGACGCCCGCCACCGCGCGGACGCCAAGTCGGCGCTGATCACGCTGGTCGAGCACGCGCTGATGGCTCGCCTGCGCTAATTCTCCAGTCGAAAGCGGCGTACGAAGGTTGCCGTAGACGTTGCCGGAGCCGACTGTGGTCTTTGACACGGTCGGCTTCGGCGTTCATAACGTTTCGGCAGAGGAATCCGGTGGTACGGCAACGCGTCGCGGTCGATCGGTCTCGCTGTGCGCATGAAAGCCCCGTCTTTTGGCGGGGCTCGCTCTTTATGACCGTTTTATCTGGGGCTTACATCACACCGAACCGGCTCTTCCGACTGTTTGGAGGAGCACTGGTCCCCATGCTGGAATGCCTGAACTGCCCAATAGTCAAAGACGTACTCACTAGTCGAGAACGTACTGGGCTCTGAGACACTGCGGCACGACGAAGGTGCCGACCGCCGAGAGGTTGTTGGTCGAGTGAGGCGAAGCAAGAACAGTCCCGAGCCGGCGGCGCGGGGCAACTTCACCCCGCCGTCGCGCGGAGTGACGCCCGCCCCTGTGCAAGGGCCCGAGCCGACGGCGACGCCCCCTGCGAGTGGCGGCCGTCTCTCTCCCCGCAACTGGCGGGTGCCCACCAGGCTGAACGCGATTCTGCTCATCCCTGTGATGGTCGGCCTCGTCATGGGCGGCTTCCAGGTGAAGAGCTCGATCAACACCTGGCAGGAAGCGGAGGACGCGCAGAACACGGCGCGTCTGGTGCGGGCGTCCCTGGCCTACGCGGACGCTCTCTACAACGAGCGTGACGTCACGGCCGAACCCCTGCTGGACGACAAGGGCCAGGACGACAAGGTCGTCACGGCGGCCCGCAAGTCGACGGACGACGCCGCCGACGTCTTCGACCAGGCTGCGCAGAACATGCCGCAGACCGCCGGTCTCCAGCGTCGTCTGAAGCTGTTCCGCGCGGAGGAGCCCAAGCTCCAGGCGATCCGCTCGGCCGCGTACACCTCGAAACTGCCCGCCGTGAAGACGGAAGAGGGCTACACGCAGGTCGCCCACCCGCTGATGGAGTTCGCCAACGAACTCGGCCTGGGCACCGGAAACATCACGAGCTACGGCCGTACCGTCTACGCGATCTCGCTGACCAAGGCCGCTCTGTCCCTGGAGCGCTCGATCGGCATGCACCTGCTGATCAAGCCCGGCCCCAAGGACGTGGACTTCGCCAAGCAGCGCGTCGCGCTCTCCTCGTACGCCTACCTCGAGGGCATCGCCGTCGAGGAGTACCTCGGTGGTGGTACCGAGGAGGACGCCGCCAAGCTGGAGACCGCCAAGGCGAAGATCCAGTCGCAGGGCAAGGAGATGGCCGCGCAGGCCAAGGGCGCGAACCCGGACTACGTCCCGCCGCCGTCCGACCCGACCGACATGGTCGCGGCCCTGTCGACGATGCAGAGCACGGACCGCTCCGTGCGCGTCGGGCTCGCCCAGGGCGGCATCGACAAGCAGAACTGGTGGGCGGTCAACACGCTCAAGTACCAGGCGTACAGCAAGATCGAGTCGGACATGGCCGACAAGGCCGTGAGCGAGGCGTCCAGCATCGCCGACGACGCCAAGACCTCCGCCTTCATCACCGGTGCCGCCGTCGTGGTCGCCCTGCTCGCCGCGTTCATCCTGGCCGGCATGGTGGCCCGCCAGATGAGCCGCTCGATGCGCCAGCTGCGCAACGCCGCCTTCGGCATCGCCGAGCAGCGTCTGCCGATGCTGGTCGACCAGCTCTCGCGCACCGACCCGGGCCGGGTCGACACCCGCGTGCAGCCCATCCCGATCACCACCACGGACGAGATCGGCGAGGTCGCCCGCGCCTTCGACCAGGTCCACCGCGAGGCGGTCCGACTGGCCGCCGAGCAGGCCCTGCTGCGGGGCAACATCAACGCGATCTTCACCAACCTCTCGCGCCGCAACCAGTCGCTGATCGAGGGCCAGCTGACCCTGATCACCGACCTGGAGAACAACGAGGCCGACCCGGACCAGCTGGAGAGCCTCTTCCGCCTGGACCACCTCGCGACCCGTATGCGCCGCAACGGCGAGAACCTCCTGGTCCTCGCCGGCGAGGAGCCCGGCCGTCGCTGGGACCAGCCGGTCCCGCTGGTCGACGTGCTGCGCGCCGCCTCCTCCGAGGTGGAGCAGTACGAGCGCATCGAGCTGTCGGGCGTCCCGGAGGCCGAGATCCACGGCCGCGCCGTGACCGACCTCGTGCACCTGCTCGCCGAGCTGCTGGAGAACGCCACCACGTTCTCCTCCCCGCAGACCAAGGTCCGCGTCACCGCGACCCGTCTCCCCGACGGCCGCGTCATGATCGAGATCCACGACAAGGGCATCGGCCTGACCGCCGAGGACTTCGCGGACATCAACCACAAGCTGGCCAACCCGCCGACCGTGGACGCCGCGATCTCCCAGCGCATGGGTCTGTTCGTGGTCGGCCGGCTGTCCGACCGGCACGGCATCCGCGTCCAGCTGCGTCCCTCGGGCGAGCAGGCCGGTACGACCTCGCTGGTCATGCTGCCCGACGCGATCACCCACGGTGGTGGTGGCGAACAGCAGCTGCAGGGCGACGAGTTCACCGTCTCGCAGATCATTCCCGAGCAGCAGCTCCAGCAGCAGTACCCGGCCGAGGAGTTCAGCCCGCAGCAGCCGATGCGCACCGCGGCCGAGCTCGGCTTCGACGACAGCCGCTACGAGGTGCCGGACGACATCCGGGACCTGGACCCCGTCGGCCGCTCGCTGATGCGCGAGGGACGCCGGGCCGCCCTGGAGACCCAGGCGCAGCCCCAGGAGGACGCGCAGGAGTCCGAGGCCGCTTCCTACGGTGAGGAGTTCGACGCCCGGCACGCCGCCTACGAGAGCGGTCAGGCGTCCTACGGCACCGAGGCGGCCGCGTACCCCGAGCAGACCGCCGGTTACGACGAGCAGACCGCGTACGAGGGTCAGCAGCAGCAGTCGTACGACGAGCAGTACTTCGCGCCGAACGGCGGCCAGCCGCAGAACGACGGCTTCGCCCCGAACGGCGGCTACCCCGACCCCGCCTACGCGGAGCAGGCTCAGCAGGAACCGGAGACGGCGCACGGCGCCGCCCCGGAGACCTTCTCGGGCTTCGGGGAGCAGTCCTACCAGGACGACTGGCCGCAGCAGACCGGTTTCCAGAACGGCTACCCGGACCAGTACGCTCCGGGGGCGGAGTCTTCGCAGGCCGCTGACGTGAGTCAGCCGGACCGCGTAGGCTTCGACCGTCCGGGACCGGCCTCCTCCGCCGCTCAGTCGCTGACCGGTGCCGGTCTGCCCCGTCGCGGTGCGGGCACGAGCGGTGCGAACGGCGCGGGACGTGCGCAGCAGCCGCCGCAGCAGCAGGCGCAGGCCTCCGCTCCGGACAACGGTGGCAGCGACTGGCGGTCGGCGAACGACGACCGCTGGACGCAGGCCGCGCAGCTGCGGAAGCCCAAGGCGGGCGGGGTCACCTCCTCCGGTCTGCCGCGGCGGGTGCCCAAGGCCAATCTGGTCGAGGGAGCCGCCGAGACCACCCCTCAGGGAGGCCCACAGGTCTCCCGCGCCCCGGAGGACGTCCGGGGCAGGCTGAGCAACCTGCGTCGAGGCGTCGAACGTGGACGCAGCGCAGGCAGTGAAACGAACGGCCAGGGCTTCGGTCCTGACAGCACCTACAACCAGGAGCGTTAGTGTGAGCCCGATGAGCCAGGCGGCGCAGAACCTGAACTGGTTGATCACCAACTTCGTGGACAACACCCCGGGGGTGTCCCACACGGTGGTGGTCTCCGCCGACGGACTCCTTCTGGCGATGTCCGAAGGGTTCCCCCGTGACCGTGCCGACCAGCTTGCGGCTGTCGCGTCGGGTCTGACCTCGTTGACCGCGGGTGCCTCGCGCATCTTCGAAGGCGGCCATGTGAACCAGACGGTTGTGGAGATGGAGCGAGGGTTCCTCTTCATCATGTCCGTCTCCGACGGTTCCTCGCTCGCTGTTCTTGCACACCCGGATGCGGACATCGGTCTCATTGGGTACGAGATGGCACTGCTGGTGGACCGTGCAGGTACGGTGCTGACCCCGGATCTTCGTGCGGAGCTCCAGGGGAGCCTTCTCAACTAACAGACAGATCGTGCGTATTGGCGTCCCGGGGCCGTAAGGTTTCGGGACGCGGCTCCACAGTGATGGATGCCAGTGCACAGTCGGAGGAGGAGAGAAAGTGGCAACACCCCCAGGCGGCTCATCGGGCAACTGGTCGTACGGACCCGGCCAGGGCCAGGGCGACGGTTCGCAGAACCCGTACAACTTCCCCTCCGCGCCAAGCCAGCGGCGCCACCAGCAGCCGTACGCGCCCCAGGGCCCGCAGGGTCCCGGTCAGTCGCCGTACGACCAGCCGAACGCGCCCCGCATCCAGCCGGTGCAGCCGCAGCGCCGAGGCCCCGAGCCTGCGCCCGCCGGAAGTTCGAACAACCCTCTGGTGCGCCCGTACGCCATGACGGGCGGCCGCACCAGGCCGCGGTACCAGCTCGCCATCGAGGCGCTGGTGCACACCACCGCATCTCCGCAACAGATGCAGGGCCAGTTGCCCGAGCATCAGCGGATCTGCAACCTGTGCCGAGAGATCAAGTCGGTGGCCGAGGTCTCGGCCCTGCTGTCGATCCCTCTCGGTGTGGCCAGGATCCTCGTCGCCGACTTGGCGGAGGCGGGACTGGTCGCCATTCACCAGCCGGGCGGCGACGAGAACGCCGGCGGCCAGCCAGACGTGACACTGCTCGAAAGGGTGCTCAGTGGACTTCGCAAGCTCTAGCGGCGGTCCTTCCCGCTCCACCACCTCCGCGAAGATCGTGGTGGCGGGCGGCTTCGGCGTGGGTAAAACCACGTTCGTCGGCGCCGTCTCGGAGATCAACCCGCTGCGCACGGAGGCCGTCATGACGTCTGCTTCGGCAGGCATCGACGACCTCACCCACACCGGGGACAAGACGACCACGACGGTCGCCATGGACTTCGGTCGTATCACCCTCGACCAGGACCTGATCCTGTACCTGTTCGGCACGCCCGGCCAGGACCGCTTCTGGTTCATGTGGGACGACCTCGTGCGCGGCGCGATCGGCGCGATCGTGCTCGTGGACACGCGGCGTCTCGCCGACTGCTTCCCCGCGGTCGACTACTTCGAGAACAGCGGTCTGCCCTTCGTCATCGCCCTCAACGGCTTCGACGGCAACCAGCCGTACCAGCCGGACGAGGTGCGCGAGGCGCTCCAGATCGGCCCGGACGCCCCGATCATCACGACGGACGCCCGCCACCGCGCGGACGCCAAGTCGGCGCTGATCACGCTGGTCGAGCACGCGCTGATGGCACGCCTGCGCTGACACGGCGCGCATACCGACAGGTGGGCGGTCCTTCCCGAGCCGGGGAAGGACCGCCCACCTGCTTGTGCGCCGACCCCGTTGTGGGCGCCGGGGAGATAGGGAGAGG
>NZ_JBEOWS010000318.1:0-11461 GCF_040296125.1 Streptomyces sp. NPDC002265
CGGCGACCGCCGGGGTGAAGGCCTCTTCGGACTTGACCTTGTGCGTGTAGACCGGGCCGTCCTTGCTGGTCACCGACTGGACGGAGTACGGGCTCAACAGACTCAGGCGGTCCAACTCCCAGTTCCCGTACTCGGCATGGTCCGTCAGCAGACGCGTGGCCTCCTTGCGGGAGACCCCGCGCGGTACGTACACGTCGACAAATTCGTATTCCGGCATCGCATCTATTGTGCGGGCTGGGGCCCGGTACGGATAGCGTCTGCACTATGTCTGATGCTGCGCAGCCCACCGCTGCCGAGGTACGAGCCGCCGCCGAGGCGGTCAAGACCGCGCTCGACCGCCACCTGGCCGCGGTCGAACGCAGGTCGGGGGAGGACGACCAGGCCGTCTACGAGGCGTTCAACGAGCTGGCCGCGGCCGCCGAGGTCTACGACGAACTGCTCTACGACCGCTACGACGAGGTCACGCCCTTCGAGATCCCCGGTGCGGACGACTCACTGCCGCCGTACACGGGCCCGGCGGAGCCGAGCGCGATCAGCGTGCTGATCCGCCGCGACTACGCCGTGGCGGAGCCCCAGCGTCTGCTGGCGCAGGCCCAGCGGGTCGAGGCGGCGGAGTACGAGGACGGCGAGGGCACGGGCGAGGACGCCGCGGGCACCGTCCACGGGGCGCTCGGCATCCTGTTCGGCGAGTTCGAGCCGGACGAGATCGCCTCCCGGCACAAGGAGTTCGGACTGGAGGAGGGCGACTCCACGCTCTGGGTGACGGCCGCGGACGACCAGGCCGACCCCGGAGAGTGGCTGGAGGCCCCGTTCGAGCAGGCGGACCCGGAGCGGGTGGTCTGCCGCTTCGACGTCAGCGCGGTCTTCGACGACGACATCGACGCCGGGGACGAGGCGGAGGACGAGGACCTGAGCGACGACGGCCCCGACGCGGATCTCGCCGAGGACGAGGACGAGGACGAAGACGAGGACCTGGAGCGGCTGGAGGCCGACCGCTAGGGCCGGTCCGGCGGACCGCGTCGCACGGGCTCGTCACCATCGCGTCGTCGCCCGGCAGCGGCCGGGCGGACGGCTGTCATCACGGCGGCGGTCGGGAGGCTGTGTCTCCTGACCGCCGTCGCTGTCCGTCCGGATCAGTCCCCCGCGGGCACCTGGGTGCGCAGCAGGGTGGGCAGCCGTGTCGTGCGGGGCTTGGCCAGGACTTCCGCGACCGCCCTCGGCAGTGCCTGTTCCACGCCGTGGACCACCGACAGATGGCGCTCCGCCCGGCCGAACGCCGTGTGGATCCAGGGCCGGCTGAGGGCCTGCGCGGCATCGCCGGGCAGCACCACGACCGCCGCGGGCCACCGGCTGCCCACCGCCTGGTGCGCGGTCAGCGCCCATCCGTGCCGCACGGACCGCTCCACCCGGTCCTTCGGTACGACGACGGGCTCGCCCGCGCACTCCAGGTGCAGCCCGTCCGCGTCGGCCTTCACCACCAGGCCCGGCAGCGCACGCCCCGGCACGGGGGAGTGGACGACCCGGTCACCGGGGTCGAAGCCGCCGAACCGCCCGTGGCCCGGGTTGAGCCGCTCCTTGAGCGCGGCGTTGAGGGCTCGGGTGCCGGCCGCGCCGCCGTGCCCGGGGGTGATGACCACCGTCTGCTCGGCGGGGACGCCGAAGGCGCGCGGCACCGAGTCGGCGACCAGCTGCACGGTCCGGTGCACGGCCTCGCCCGCGTCCCGCACCGGCACGATCACGATCTCCTTGCCGGGCGCGTCCACCTGGTTCAGCTCACCGACGCCGATGCCGGAGACCAGCTCGCCGAGCGGACCCGGGTCCGGTGTGCGCGAGGAGATCTGCGGGCAGACGCGGGCGGCCACCAGATCGGCGAAGACCCGGCCGGGACCGGCCGACCAGAGCACCGCCGGATCACCGCTCAGCACCAGCCGGGCCCCGTCGGGCAGCGACTCCACCAGCATCGCGGCGCTCTCCACATCGAGCTGCGGCGCGTCCAGCAGGACCAGGAGATCGAGCTCCAGGGCCCCTTCCGGGTCCCGCCCGGGACCTTCGGTGCCGGAGAGCAGTCCGGCGACGGTGACGACGTCGGGGGCGTCCGGCGCGACGGCTTCGGTGCCCGCCTCGCCGACGGCCCCGGCGCCGCCCTCGGCCGCGGCGAGCGCGGCGCCGAGCCGACGACGGCCGTCGGCCGTGTGACAGGCCGCGACGGCCCGCAGGCCCAGGGCGCGGGCGGCGCCGATCAGGGCCGCCGGTTCGGCGCGGGCCGCCTCCCCGCCCGTGTGCAGCACCAGGCCGTGTCCGGCGACGGCGCGGATCAGCTCGGCGGCGCTGCCGGACACCGAGGCCGCAGCCGCCTCCCACTCTGCGGGGGCTTCCTTGGGCAGGGAGTTGACCACGCGGGCCAGGCCGTCGGCGAGGCTCTCCTCGGCGAGCGCGTACCGCTCCAGGCCGACCAGGACCCGGACCGGGCGGGGCTGGGCCTCCTCGCCGTCCTCCGCCGAGTCGTCCCGCCGCCCGGCCGCGCCCGCGGGCTCATCGAGCGCGTCCTGGAAGACGAGCGCCTCGCCCTCCGCGAGCGTGTTCTGCACGGCAGCGTCGCCGTCGGGCACGCCCCGCTGGGCCAGCGCCGCGGTGAGCGCGGGCAGCTCCAGGGCGGTGTGCCCGGCCAGGGCCGCCTGTTCCAGCAGCCAGCCCGTGACCGCGCGGCCCCGCCGTTCGTCGTCCGGACGGCAGTCCGCGCCGAGCAGCGCCCGCGCGAACCCGTCGGCCTGCTCGGGTCGTACGCCCGCGACCCGCAGCAGCAGCCAGGGATCGGCGCGCAGTTCGTCCGGCGCGCCCTCGCCGAGAGCCGCGCCGACCTGGGGCGCCAGCGCCTCGGGCGCGCCGCCCTCGGCCAGCACCCGACGTACGGCCTCGACGGTCTCCGGTGCGGGGCCGGCAGCGGGGCCGGCGTCCGTGACGGCCACCGGCTGCGGGCGCCTGACGGGTTCCGGAGCGGTGCGGCGCGGTGTGGGCTCGGGCCCGCCGAATCCGGCGGCGGGCTTCTCGCCGCTCTCCACCGCCCGCACGGCCGCCAGCAGGTCGGCGGCCTTCCCGCTCAGCTTGCCGCCGCTGGCGATGGGCCCCTGCTTCTCGGCCTTGCGCCGCTCGATCCGCTCCCGTTCCAGCTGTTGCGCCGCGAGCTCGGCCTCGGCTTCCGACCGCTGTGCGGAGGCCTCCCCTTCGCCTTCCGCGTCCGAGCCGCCCGCGTCCGAGCCGCCCGTGCCGGTCACATCACCGCTGTCAGCTTCGTCGCCGCTGTCGCCGCCGTCACCGTCGGCCTCGGTGGCCGCCGAGGCGTCGCCCGCGGCCTCTTCCGTACCGTCGCCCCGGCCCTGCGCGGTGCCCGCCGACGGCGCGCCGGCGTCCTGGGTCTCGGGGTCTGCGGCGGTCGGTGCCCCGGCGTCCCTGGTGGTCTCCGGTTCCGTGCTCACAGCGTGCTCCAGTCGTGATCGGGATAGCGGTGCACGGGCGCCGACACATCGTCGAGCGCCCGGCAGATCTCGTCAGGAAGAGTAAGGGCCTCCACTGACAGTGCCGCCGTGAGCTGCTGCGCGTTGCGCGCGCCGATGATGGGGGCGGTCACTCCGGGCCGGTCGCGGACCCAGGCGAGGGCGATCTGGAGCGGGGTCACCGCGAGCCCGTCCGCGGCGGTCGTCACGGCGTCGACGATGCGGCTCGCGGTGTCGTCGAGGTAGGGCGCGACGAAGGGCGCCAGGTGCTCGGAGGCGCCGCGCGAGTCCGCGGGAGTGGAGTGGCGGTACTTGCCGGTGAGGACGCCGCGGCCGAGCGGCGAGGACGGCAGCAGCCCTATGCCGAGGTCCAGGGCGGCAGGCAGCACCTCGCGCTCCACGCCTCGCTGGAGCAGCGAGTACTCCAGCTGCGTGCTCGCCAGCCGGGTGCGGGTGCCGGGCGCCGCCAGCTGCCAGGTCCCCGCCTTGGCGAGCTGCCAGCCGCAGAAGTTGGAGACGCCCGCGTAGCGCGCCCGGCCGCTGCCGACCGCCAGGTCGAGCGCCTGGAGCGTCTCCTCCAGCGGGGTGTGGGGGTCGTAGGCGTGGATGTGCCACACGTCGACGTAGTCCGTGCCGAGCCGGGCCAGCGAGGCGTCCAGGGCGGCGAGCAGATGGCCGCGTGAGCCGTCGAACCGGCGGTCGGGGTCGGGCACGCTGCCCGCCTTGGTCGAGACGACCAGGTCGCGGCGCGGCACCAGACCCTCCATCAGCCGCCCGAGCAGGTACTCGGCCTCTCCGTCGCCGTACACGTCCGCGGTGTCGACGAGGCTGCCGCCGGCCTCCCAGAACGTCTTCAAGAGGTCCGCGGCGTCATGCTCGTCGGTGTCCCTGCCCCAGGTGAGGGTGCCCAGTCCGATGCGGGACACGCGCAGGCCGGTCCGGCCGAGATGCCTCTGCTCCATGAACGCCGAGATTACTGGCCAGGGGTGGTGCGTGGGTTGCCTGTGGATAACCGATTTCATGAGGCCGGAGCACTTCGGGAGCCATGTGCGGGTCACCGGTCCGGCCCGGGGGTCCGGACCGGCCCGCCTCACCGGCCCCGGCCCGCGTGCCCCGCGCCCGCACCTCACACACCGCACCCGCCACACCGGACCGCCGTCCCTCGCACCGCACCCGCCACACCGGACCCCCGTCCCTCGCACCGCACCCGCCACACCGGACCCCCGTCTCACGCGTCCCGCCCGCCACCCGGCCCCTCCGGCCTGCCTCGTGAGCGGGCCCCGCGCTAAGGTCTCCGCACAAGGGACGTTACTGAGCGGTAAGGGGATCTGGCATGCAGCTCGGGATCAACCTCGGCTACTGGGGCGCCGGGATGGACGCGGACAATCTCGCCGTGGCCCAGGAGGCCGACCGGCTCGGCTATGCCGTGTGCTGGGCCGCCGAAGCCTACGGCTCCGACGCGGCCACCGTGCTCACCTGGGTCGCCGCCCAGACCGAGCGGATCGACGTGGGCTCGGCGATCTTCCAGATCCCGGCCCGCCAGCCCGCGATGACCGCGATGACCGCGGCGACGCTCGACTCGCTGTCGGGCGGGCGCTTCCGGCTCGGCCTCGGCGTGTCCGGCCCGCAGGTCTCCGAGGGCTGGTACGGCGTCAAGTTCGACAAGCCGCTGGCTCGCACCCGTGAGTACGTCGAGATCGTGCGCAAGGCGATGACCCGGGAGCGGCTGTCGTACGAGGGCGAGCACTGGACGCTGCCGCTGCCCGGCGGTCCGGGCAAGCCCATCAAGCTGACCGTGCACCCGCAGCGCGAGCACATCCCGCTGTACATCGCGGCCATCGGGCCGAAGAACCTCGAACAGACCGGTGAGATCGCGGACGGCGCCCTGCTGATCTTCCCCTCGGCGGACCACCTCGAGGACACCGCGATCACGTACCTGCGCGCCGGGCGTGAGAAGGCCGGCAAGACCCTCGACGGGTTCGACGTCTGCCCGACCCTCCCGCTGGCCGTCGGCGACGACAAGGACGTGGAGCGGCTCGCCGACACCTTCCGCCCCTACACCGCCCTGTACGTCGGCGGCATGGGCAGCCGGAAGCAGAACTTCTACAACCAGCTCGCCCAGCGCATGGGATACGAGCAGGCCGCCGTCGAGATCCAGGACAAGTACCTGTCCGGCGACAAGCAGGGCGCCGCCGCCGCCGTACCGCACGACCTGATCGACCGGACCACGCTGCTCGGCTCGGTGGAGCGGATCGCGGACCGGATGAAGGCCTACGCGGCGGCCGGCGTCACCACCCTGACCCTCGCCCCGGCCGGCTTCACCCTCGACGAGCGGCTGGCCTCGCTGCGGGCCGGCACCGAGGCCATGGAGCGCGCCGGGCTCGCCTGAGGCATGTCGGCGCCCGGTGCGGGCGCCGGAGGTTTCCACGGCCGTGGTGGGGGCTCGGGGGTCTTCCCCGCCACGGCCGTCACAGAGAACAACGCCCCGGCCGCCCGCGCGGTTACGCCTTTGCGGTGACCGCCGTGGTCCTTCTTTCGGCCGAGTCCGCCGACACAGCTGTTGCGCTCCCTCACGCACCGCATTTGACTCGTTCTCTGCGGAATTCTACGGAATCTGGCTGAATTCTTCGGGATTGTGCGAGTCGGGCAGAGAGGTGCGCACCATGCTGTCGGCCAAGAGTCTGTTCCAGGAGATCCTCGACGACGACGAGACCTTCCGGCTCTTCTGCTCCATCGCCGCCGGCGGCGAGGCCCAGGGCGGCTGGGAGAACGCACGGATCGCCGCACTCGTCCCGGAGAGCGAACGGCACATGGCCCCCAAGATCACCCGCCACGGCGCCGACGAGGACAAACACGGGCGGATCTTCAACGCCCTGATCCACAGACGGGGCCTCGAACCCGTCCCCGTACCGCCCGACACCGACTACACCATGCTCCTGGAGCGGCGCGGCATCGGCCTCGCCCACGACCGGCTGCGCGGCGAAGAGCCCCTGACCGTGGGCGACATCGTCGTCTACCTCGCCCACAGCCGGGTCACCGAGCAGCGCGCGTCCGAACAGATGGAACTGCTGCTCCGGTACTTCGCCGACCACCCCGACATCGGCCACGCGGTGAAGATGATCTCCAACGACGAGGACAACCACCTCGCCTACTGCCACGAGGAACTGCTGCGGTACGCCCGCGCCGGCCACGGCCCCGCCATCCAGCGGACCCTGCGCGACTGCGCGCTCGCCGAGATCCGCGTCTACCGCGACGTCAGCCTCGCCGTCATGACCCACATGGGACGCATCCTGCGCTGGCCGGCCGCCAAGTCGGCGGCGCTGGCAGCCGGCATCCACACCGTCTACGCCTGGGAGCGCTTCGCCGGCTGGCGGCGGATGGTCTCCCTGGAGACGCCCCTGCGGCGCGACGCCCTCGCTACAGCCAGCCCCGCCGCTTGAACGTCCGGTACAGCAGCACCTCCAGCACGGCCATCGCCCCGATCACCACCGGATACGACCACAGCCAGTGCAGCTCCGGCATGTGGTCGAAGTTCATCCCGTAGATCCCCGCGATCATCGTCGGCACCGCCGCCATGGCGGCCCACGCGGAGATCTTGCGCATGTCGTCGTTCTGCCGCACGCCCGTCTGCGCCAGATGCGCCGACAGCACGTCCGAGACCAGCCGGTCCAGGCCCTCCACCGACTCGTTGACCCGCATCAGGTGATCGTTGACGTCACGGAAGAAGGGCCGCGACCCCTCGTGCACGAACGGCACCGACGTGCCGGACTGCCCGGTGCCCGAGAGCCGGGCCAGCGGCGTCGCCAGCGGCCCGGTCGCCCGCCGGAACTTCAGGATCTGCCGCTTGAAGGTGTAGATGCGCGACGCGGTGTGCCGCGAACCGCCCCCGCCGGGCGAGAACACCTCCGCCTCCAGCTCCTCCAGGTCCGTCTGGAGTTCGGCCGCAACCTCCAGATAGTGGTCGACGGTCGCGTCCGAGACCGCGTACAGCACGGCCGTGGGACCCTTGCGCAGCAGCTCCGGCTCCTGCTCCAGCCGGTGCCGCACCCCCGCCAGGGACGCGCTCTCGCCGTGCCGTACCGTCACCACGAAGGCGTCCCCGAGGAAGACCATGACCTCGTCGGTGGAGACGGCATCGCTCTGCGGCTCGTACACGACCGGCTTCAGCACCAGGAACAGCGAGTCGTCGTACACCTCCAGCTTGGGCCGCTGGTGGGCCTTCAGGGCGTCCTCGACCGCCAGCGGGTGCAGCCCGAACTCCCGGGTGACCAGTGCGAACTCCTCCTCGGACGGCCGGTGCAGACCGATCCAGACGAATCCGCCCGCGGTACGCGCCGCGCCCAGGGCGTCGGACAGGTCCGCGGGACGCTCGATCCGGTGCCCGCCACGGTAGACGGCACAGTCCACGATCACGGTGCGCATTCTCCTCTCCGTCGACCCTCGGCCCACCCTCCGGTGCGCCTACGCTGGTCCGCATGCCCACGCTGATCCTCGTCCGGCACGGACGTTCCACCGCCAACACCGAGGGCCTGCTCGCCGGCTGGACGCCCGGCGTCGCCCTCGACGAGCGCGGCACCGCGCAGGCCGCCGCACTGCCGAAGCGGCTCGCCGGCATCCCGGTCTCCGAGGTCGTCACCAGCCCGTTGCAGCGCTGTCAGGAGACCCTGCGGCCGCTGCTCGACGCCCGCCCGGAGCTGACCGCGCACGCCGACGAGCGGATCGGGGAGTGCCACTACGGCGACTGGTCCGGGCGCAAACTCGCCGAACTGAAGGACGAACCCCTGATGGAGGTCGTCCAGAACCACCCGTCCGCCGCCGTCTTCCCCGGCGGCGAGTCCATGCGCGCCATGCAGACCCGGGCCGCCGAGTCGGTACGCGAGTGGAACGCGCGCGTGGAACGCGACCACGGCGCCCGTGCCGTGTACCTCATGTGCTCGCACGGCGACATCATCAAGTCGCTCGTGGCGGACGCACTCGGACTTCATCTCGACCTGTTCCAGAGGATCTCCGTAGAACCCTGTTCCCTCACCGTGATCCGCTACACCAGACTGCGGCCCTTCCTCGTCCGCCTCGGGGACACCGGCGACCTCGCCTCCCTAGTACCGCACGAGGAGCCGGCCGAGGGCGAAGCCCCGGTCGGCGGCGGCGCGGGCGCACCGTGATCGTCGGCCGCAGTAGGGTGAAGCGGTTCATGCAGTCACGTTCACGCACGGACGTTCACGCACTCACGAATTCAATGGAGACAGGACGTGTCCCGTCAGGTGTACCTGTACGACCCGCCGGAGCGCTTCGTGGCCGGCACGGTCGGTCTGCCCGGGCGCCGTACGTTCTTCCTCCAGGCCACCGCCGGATCCCGGGTGACCAGCGTGGCCCTGGAGAAGACCCAGGTCGCGGCACTCGCCGAGCGCATGGACGAACTGCTCGACGAGGTCGTACGCCGTAGCGGCGGCAGCGCTGCCGTGCCCGCCATGGCACCCACCGAGATCTCCGACACCGCCCCCCTCGACACCCCGGTCGAGGAGGAGTTCCGGGTCGGCACCATGGCGCTGGCCTGGGACGGCGAGGAACAGCGCATGATCGTCGAGGCGCAGGCCCTGGTGGAACTCGACGCCGAGTCCGACGAGGACCTCGCCGAGGCCGAGGAGCGGCTCCTGCAGGACGAGGAGAACGGGCCCCCGATGCTGCGGGTCCGGCTGACCGGCGCCCAGGCGCGGGCCTTCGCCAAACGCGCCCTCGACGTCGTCAATGCCGGCCGGCCGCCCTGCCCGCTGTGCAGCCTGCCGCTCGACCCGGAAGGACACGTATGTCCGCGCCAGAACGGATACCGCCGCGGGGCGTGAGCACCGAGGTGACGCCCGCCGAGCTGCTCGCGCGCGGCGAGCTGACCGTGCGCGGACGCATCCGCGACGCGTCGAACGCGGCGCTGTACTGCACGGTGACGTACGACGGCCGGGAAGCGGCCTGTGTCTACAAGCCCATCGCCGGGGAGCGGCCCCTGTGGGACTTCCCCGACGGCACGCTCGCCGAGCGCGAGGTGGCGGCCTACGAGGTCTCCGAGGCCACCGGCTGGGGCCTCGTGCCGCCCACCGTGCTGCGGGACGGCCCGTACGGCGAGGGGATGTGCCAGCTGTGGATCGAGGCGCTCCCGGACGCGGAACTGCTCGCCCTGGTGGACGACGAGGAGCCCGCCCCCGGCTGGAAGGCGATCGGCTTCGCCGAGGTCGGCGAGGGCAGGACCGCCCTGCTGGTGCACGGCGACGACGAACGCCTGCGCCGCCTCGCCGTCCTGGACGCGGTCATCAACAACGCGGACCGCAAGGGCGGCCATCTGCTGCCCACGGCGGACGAGCGCCTCTACGGCATCGACCACGGGGTCACCTTCAACGTCGAGAACAAGCTGCGCACGCTGCTGTGGGGCTGGGCGGGGGAACCGCTGACCGAGGAGGCCGTGGCGGCGCTCAAGGGGCTCAGAGGGGCCCTGGAGCCGGACGGCGCGCTCGCGGTCCGGCTCGCCGAACTGCTCACCGCCGCCGAGGTCGACGCCACCCGGGCGCGGGTCGACGCGCTGCTGGCGTCCGGGACCCATCCGGAGCCGAGCGGCGAGTGGCCGGCGATTCCCTGGCCACCGGTCTGACCCCGGCCCCGGTCTGACCCCGGCCCCCTTCCCGGGCCGCCCCGCCCTCTTCCCGGGCCGCCCCCTACCGGGCCGCCCGGTCCGCCGGTACGGGCGGCCCGGATGTGTGCTCGACCACAGGCGCACGCTCAAGCACACCGGGCCATGGGCGCGCAAGACGGCCTTCCCGGCCATCCGGCCCGCTCCGGTTCGTATACGCAACTTCCGTCCGGTTAGTCTCATGACATGCATGCCTGGCCCGCTTCCGAGGTCCCCGCCCTGCCTGGTCAGGGCCGCGACCTGAGGATCCACGACTCCGCGACCGGCGGCTTGGTCACCCTCGCCCCCGGTCCCGTCGCCCGTATCTACGTCTGCGGCATCACGCCCTACGACGCCACCCACATGGGTCACGCGGCGACCTACAACGCGTTCGACCTGGTGCAGCGCGTGTGGCTCGACACCAAGCGGCAGGTTCACTACGTCCAGAACGTCACCGACGTCGACGATCCGCTGCTGGAGCGCGCGCAGCGGGACGGCGTCGACTGGGTCGCCCTCGCCGAACAGGAGACGGCCCTCTTCCGCGAGGACATGACCGCGCTGCGGATGCTCCCGCCGCAGCACTACATAGGCGCTGTCGAGGCGATACCCGGCATCGTGCCGCTCGTCGAGCGGCTGCGCGACCAGGGCGCCGCCTACGAGCTCGAGGGCGACGTCTACTTCTCCGTCGAGTCCGACCCGGACTTCGGCAAGGTCTCCCACCTCGACGCCGCCGCCATGCGGCTGCTGTCCGCCGAACGCGGCGGCGACCCCGACCGGTCGGGCAAGAAGAACCCGCTCGACCCCATGCTGTGGATGGCCGCCCGTGACGGTGAGCCCAGCTGGGACGGCGGTTCGCTGGGACGTGGACGGCCCGGCTGGCACATCGAGTGCGTCGCCATCGCCCTCGACCACCTCGGCATGGGCTTCGACGTCCAGGGCGGCGGTTCCGACCTGGTCTTCCCGCACCACGAGATGGGCGCCTCGCACGCCCAGGTGCTGACCGGCGAGTTCCCCATGGCCAAGGCGTACGTCCACGCCGGCATGGTCGCCCTGGACGGCGAGAAGATGTCCAAGTCGCGGGGCAACCTGGTCTTCGTCTCGCGCCTGCGGCGCGACGGCGTCGACCCGGCCGCCATCCGCCTCGCCCTCCTCGCCCACCACTACCGTCGCGACTGGGAGTGGACCGACGAGGTGCTGCCGGCCGCCGAGGCACGGCTCGGGCGCTGGCGCGCGGCCGTGTCCCGTCCCGACGGGCCGTACGGACGGAGTCTGAGAGCTCTCTTAACGATCGTTGTGAGCGGTACGCGCGCGCTGCCGC
>NZ_JBEOWS010000319.1:0-11430 GCF_040296125.1 Streptomyces sp. NPDC002265
GGTCGCCGAGCTCGGCGCGCAGGTCGGACACGGCATCGACGAGCGGCTGCAGCGGGTCGGGGCTCAGCGGCACCTCGCGCAGCGGGGCCGTGGGTCTGCCGCGCAGGACGAACTCCGCGCGCACGGTGTGGGTGCGCGGCTTGTCGGTGATCGGCCGGGCCGTGTGCACGGTGACGTCGGGCCCGAACGGGGTGATGGACAAAAGGCGCTGGCCTCCTGCCGGGCCTTCGATGCGGTAGCGCAGCGGGCTGGAGCCGTCCACACGCAGCCGGATCTGCACCGCCTTCGACCTACGGGGCGCCCACCAGGGCATGCTCGTGGAGGCCCGGGCGAGCTGGACGCCGCGCCGGAAGATCTCCTCCAGGCTCGGTTCGAAGTGCCGATTGGGCACCAGTTCCAGGGCCATCCGCTCGGCCGAAGCCTTGGCCGCGAGCCGGCGCACCGCCGTCTCGGCGGCTGCCGTAGCGGCGGCTGTGGCCAGGGCGGGCAGGTACCAGTGGCCGGAGAGCCAGTCTGCGGCGTTGACAAGCGCGGAAAGCAGGCCGAATACCTGACTCGTATCCGTGACGCTGACGCTGTCTGTCACTTATAGTCACCTCTAATCGCACATCTCGATATCTTGGTCTTGTGAAGCTGTCGGAGTGGGCGCGTCAGCAGGGCGTGAGTTACCAGACCGCCTGGCGGTGGGTGAAGGACGGGAAGATGCCCGTTCCTGTCCGCCAGGCGCCGTCGGGCACGTGGTTGGTCGATGAAGCCACTGTCGAGCCGTCGGGCCGGGTGGTGGCGTACTGCCGCGTGTCCTCGGCCGACCAGAAGCCTGACCTGAAGCGGCAGACGGCCCGGGTGGTGGCTGGCGCGAACGGGCTGGGTCTGGCTGTCGCCGAGGTTGTGGCCGAAGTGGGGTCGGGGCTGGACGGGCGGCGGCGCAAGTTGCACCGGCTGCTGTCCGACCCGCAGGCGGCTGTGATTGTGGTGGAGCATCGTGACCGGCTGGCCCGGTTCGGCGTCGAGCACCTCGAAGCCGCGCTGTCGGCGTCCGGGCGGCGCCTGGTCGTCCTGGACTCCAGCGAGACCACCGACGACCTGGTGCGGGACATGACCGAGGTGCTGACGTCGATGTGCGCCTGTTTGTACGGGCGGGGGGCGGCGAAGGCCCGGGCCGCCCGCGCGGTGGCGGTGGCGACCGCCGAGGGTGAGGCTGCCGCCGAGGGTGAGGCTGCTGGGTGAAGAAGTTCCGGCCGCAGTCCGGGTTCGTGGTGCAGGCGTTCCGGTTCGCGCTGGATCCGAACGCCTCCCAGGAAGCTGCGCTGCGCTCGCACTGCGGTGCCGCCCGCGCGGCCTACAACTGGGCTGTCGGCTGGGTGACCGCCTCGTGGCGGCAGCGCCGCGCGGAGGAGTCCTACGGCATCGCCGAGGAGTTGCTGACACCGTGGCGGCCGTGGTCGCTGCCCGCCCTGCGCAAGGCGTTCAACGAGGCCAAGCACACTGATTTGAGGTTTTCCGCCTGGTGGGAGGAGAACTCCAAGGAGGCGTACAGCACCGGTCTGGCGAACGCGTCGGCCGCGTTCGACAACTACGCGAGGTCGAAGAACGGCAGGCGGCGCGGCCAACGTGTGGGCGCACCCCGGTTCAAGTCGAAGCGGAAGGCGCGCCTTGCCTGCCGTTTCACCACCGGCACGCTCCGTGTCGAGCGCGATGCCCGGCATGTCACGCTGCCGAGGCTGGGCACGATACGCACCCACGAACCCACGGCGAAGCTCCTGGCCCGTGTCCAGGCCGGGACGGCCCGCATCCTGTCCGCGACCGTGCGGCACGAACGCGGCCGCTGGTACGTCTCCTTCCAAGCCGAAGTCAAACGCGAGCTCGAACGCGTGACGCGCCCGGACGTGGCGGTCGGGATCGACCTCGGGATCAAGTCTCTCGCGGTGATGGCCGACAGCACCGGCGAGATCCGCACCATCGACAATTCGAGGCATCTGGACACGGCGCTGAAGCAGCTGCGCCGCGCGTCCCGCACGGTGTCCCGCCGCCGTGGCCCCGACCGCAGGACCGGCCAGCAGCCGTCGAAGCGGTGGGAGAAGGCCAACGCCCAGCGGAACAAGGTGTACCACCGGGTGGCGAACCTGCGCGCCGACGCCCTGCACAAGCTCACCACCGCCGTGGCAGCCGAGTACAGCACCGTCGTCGTCGAGGACCTCAACGTCACCGGCATGCTGAAGAACCGGCGCCTGGCCCGCCGCATCGCCGACGCCGGATTCGCCGAGATCGCCCGACAGCTCGCCTACAAGAGTCGCCAGCGCCACGGCACCCGCGTGATCGTGGCGAGCCGCTGGTATCCCTCCTCCAAGACCTGTTCCGGGTGCGGCGCGGTGAAAGCCAAGCTGCCGCTGCACGTCCGGACCTACCAGTGCGACGCCTGCCACCTGGTCATCGACCGGGACACCAACGCCGCACGCAACCTCGCCGCCCTCGCGGCAGCCTGCATGACTGGTACCGGAGTGGCCGGAGACCAGGACACCCCCGAGCGGGTGCCGAAGCCTCGCGGAGCCGACCAGAAGACCCGCACCACCACCCGCAGCCACGAGGCCACGGGTGGGCGGGCAGGTGGCGCAACCCTGCCGCACCAACGGCAGACAGAAGCGAGAGACCGTCCTCAAGCCGAGCCCCTGACGCTCTGGTGACGAGACGGACCTTCCGGGCCGAAATGCCAGGAATGCTGAGACCTGACTACGGACTCAGCAACGGTGCGGGTGAAGTGCCAGTCAGTGACGCGGAGATCGGTGAAGGTGCCGCCGCGGTCGGTGCCGGCCCACACCAGGTGCACGACCGCCGTGTCCGGGCTGGTGCCGCGGCGGGCGATGGCGGCCTGGATGCGGAAGCCGGCCGTGGCGAACGCCGGGGCTACTGCCTGACCTGTAGGGGGGAACACCTGCGGCCACGCCGTGCGCCCGACGCCCGTGGCGTCCGCACGCAGCAGCGCCCGTCCGGCCCCGAGCAGCACGCGCTCGTCGACGGCCGGCAGGTCGGCGGGCCAGGCGGCCTCAAGGTTGTGCTGGATGAACCGGTCCCCAGCCGCACCCTCGCCGTGCGGCGGCAGAGCGGACGGGGCGCCAGGCGGTGCCGATGAGGTGGGCGCAGCAGAGGAAGGAGTGCTCACGGCCGACGGGCCGGTGCCGGCGGCAGATACTGCGGCCGTTGACGGCGCATGGGTGGTCGTGTGCCCAGCTGTCCCCGATGCCGGCCCCGGCGTCGGGGCCGGGAACTCGTGACCGTGCAGTCCGCCCAGCAGCGCGATGGCGGCGACGGCGAGGATGACGGTGCTCGGCAACAGCAGGCGTGGCGAACGCGCCGGGGCAGCGGTCACAGCAGCCTCGCTCCGCCCGCATAACCCGGCATTGTGTTGACGGCGTCGAGGCGGACCATGGTGCCCGGGCGCGGCGCGTTGATCATCTGTCCGTTGCCGAGGTAGATGCCGACGTGGTGGATGGTGGCGTCGTGTCCGGGGGCGGTGGCGTAGAAGACGAGGTCGCCGGGCTTGAGCGCGCCGGTGCCGAGTCCTGCCGGGATACGCCGGCCGGTACCGGCCTGGGCGGCCGCGGTGCGCGGCAGTGTGATGCCCGCCCGCGCGTAGGCGTACAGCGTCAGCCCGGAGCAGTCGAAGCCCTTGATGTTCGCGCCGCTCTTGCCACTGGGGGAGCAGCAGATCCCGTACGACTTGCCGCTCGCGTTGCCGCCGCCCCACGCGTAGGGCACCCCGCGCTGGGAGAGCGCCGCCTCGATGACGGTGCGGACCTTTCCCGGCACGTGGCTCAGGTCCGGGTTTTTGGCGGCTGCGGTGTACTGGTCGATCCAGCCCAGTACGTTGGCGACGTACGCGTTGGAGTGGTTGTACTGCCAGATCGCGGCCTTCAGCTGGGCGCGCTTGGCCAGATCACGGCCGCCTGCGCACAGGTAGACCGCGGCGCCGAGGGCTGCGTCGTCGGCGTTGTGCGGGTCGGCGGTCTTGTCGCCGTTTGCGTCCTTGCCGATCGATTCCCAGGTGGAGGGCAGGAACTGGAAGGGGCCGACAGCTCGCTCACCTTGAGAGGTGCCGTCCCACTTGCCGTGGTCGGTGTCGGGGACGGCGGTGGTGTTGCCGCCCTGGCCGGAGCCGTTGAGGAGCACCCCGTAGATCTTCGGTCGGATGTCGCCGCCTGCGGCGATGGTGCGGCCCACCGCGTGGTTGGACTCGACTTTCGCGATCCCGGCCAGGACCGGCCAGCGCATGCCCCGGCAGGTCGGCACATATGTTCCGACCTGCCCGGCGGCCTTCTTGTAGGCGGTCAGCATCCGGGCGGGGATGTCCGCGGCGCTGCCGCCGTCGGCGATCCCGCCGTCATCCTGCCGGCCCGTCTTCAGCGCGGCATACACGCTGATCGCGTTGCCTATCGGTGCAGCGCAGCATACGGCAGCGAACAGCAACAGCATCACCACACACCCCCACCGCGCCATCCGGCGCCGGGACGGTCTCACCCGTCCTCACCGTCCTCCGGCTGGCGGGCCCGCTCCTGGCGCCGACGCTCGGCGTCGGACGCGGTACGCCGCATCAGCTCCTGGAAGCGGGCGCGGGCTTCGTCGCGGGTGCTGCTGCGCGCGCCGCCTCCGCCGGGGAAGACCGGCCCGGACCGGTCCGGTGCCGGGCGCTGGGGCGTACTGCCTCCCGGCCGGGTCGGGGACGCCGGCGGGGCGGGCGGCTGGGTGGCGGCCCCGGCAGCGGGGCGCGGTGTGGCCGACCGTTGACGGCCCGGCGAACCGGAGTCGGCCGACCTTGGCACCGCTGCCGCACGGGCTGGCAGGCGGCGGTTGGCGAAGGGACCCGTCCCCCCTCTGTCGTCTGTGTTCTCGCGCAGCACACGGGCGATGTGCCGGCCGGTGTCACTCCAAGCGCGACCGTCTTCACGCCAGGTGTTGCCCCACACCCGCACCTGCTGACGGGCGTCATCGGAGTAGCGCGAGCCGCCCGTGCGGGCCCGGCGGACGCCTGCCGGCAGACCGACCGTCGCCCCGTACGCGGCCCGGCCCCCGCGATGCAGGATGCGGTAGCCACGAAAGCGGATCAGCCGGTTGTGGGCGCGCGTCGACAGCAGCGTGCGGTCGGTGTTCTGGTCGTGCAGCACCTGGCCGGTGCCCCGGTCGATGACCTGGCCGTCGTCGTTGCGGTAGCGGTCGGGCGGCCCGCCAGGTCGGCGCGGCCCTCCGCCGGCGCCATTGCCGCCGTCGCCGCCTGGGCCGCCGCCCGGGCCGCCCGCGCCAAGGTCGCCGTCGGCGGTGGGCTTGCGCCACTTGGCCAATTGCTCCTTGTCCGGACGCCGGCCGATGAGCAGCCAGTGCGCGCCCTTGGCGCCGAGCCGTGCGCCCAGCCCGCCCACGGCCGCCGCTGCGGTGAGCGGGGCGAGCCCCCGTCTGGCTTCGGCCGTGGCATCGGCGAGAACTTTGCCGGTGTCCACCGGCATGCCCGTGCCGTCGGACAGCGAGGTGAGCGCGCCCATCAGCCGCTGCCGGGTGCCGAGCATCCCGAACCTGCCCCCACCCCCGCCGGTGAAGGCGCGCAACCCGCCGCCGTATCCGCCCAGCGCGGCAGGGGAGTTCATCGCGAGCGCGGCGCCGAGCTCGGAGGTGTCGCCGGGCATATGAGTGCCGCCCACCTTGGCGTAGCGCATCCGCATGGCCATGCGACGGCCGAAGGAGGTGATACCGGTCAGGAGTCTGCGATGTCCGGCCGCTGCGGCGATGGCGAGGACGTCGATGAGGAGGATCCGCTCGACCATCAGGTCGGGGCCGTTGGTGATGGTCGCGTCGATCGCGATCCCGAAAGCAGGGATGAACGCGCAGATGGCGACCACAGCCAGGACTGCGATCCCCCACAGGGACAGCCACTTCCACACGCTCTGCCGCGGGGGTCCCGGCAGCATGGCGGCGATGAAGGTGACGCCGCCGGCGGCCGCCGCGCCCGCGCAGATGCCCTGGGTACCGAGGAGAACGATGGCGCTGGACAGCAGCATGCCGCAGATGAACAGGGCGGCGATGAGGAGCAGGAAGGCTCCACCGAGCCGCCACCAGGTGGGCTTTGCGGCGTAGGCGGCGCACGACGTGCCGACCGGGCCGGCTTTCTTCATGTCCTCGAGGAAGGCGTAGAACTCGCGGTCCTCGTCGGTGACGATCGCGTTGGAGGAATCCAGCAGTTCGCCGCCGGGGGTGAGCTCCGGCAGGCCGCCTGCGCCGTCGCTGTCGGGCACCCCCTCGATGAACCCGCGCTCGCAGTACTTCTTCGCCGCGCCGCGGATTTTGCTGCAGACGTCCTTTCCCTTGTCGGAGACCTTGGCGCCCACCTTGTATCCGCCGGTGATCCACTTCAGGTGGACGGCGTAAGCCTTGCGGTCGGCAGGCTTCGCGGGATCGAGGACGCGCCCGTACTGCAGCAGCATGTACGGCTTGACGATCAGGGCGTTGGTGATCGAGTCCTGGATGGGTCGGGCCACCTCTGCCGCGGAGAGGGGTCCTTCGCCTTCCCGCTCCTCGCACTTGATCTCGGCGTTCCCGGCCATGCCGGCGCACGGGTCGTAGCTGGCGAGCTTGCCGCCCCAGTCGTAGGAGTTGACGCTCTGCTGGGCGACCTCGGCGGCCACCTGCTGGGACTGCCCCAGCGGTCCGCTCTGCGAGAGCAGCGTGTCGGGGCGGATCAGAGCCGAGGCGGCGATCGCCCCGATGAGCAGGGTCAGGAAGATTTCGCCCAGACCGCGGCCCACCCGCCCGCGCACGATCATGAACCCGGCGAAAACAAACGCCCAGGCCAGCAGCAGACCCTTCAATCCCAGGGTGTCGATCACCACGTGGTCGTAGGTGTCTGCGGCCTTCTGCGCCGGGCGGGTGAGGATCTTGAGCAGCGGGAACCGGAAGGCCACCTCGATGGCCCACCCCGCCAGCCCGACCAGCAGCCGGATCAGTGTGAACACCCCGGACAGGGCGAAGGCCAGGGCCTGCGACTTGAAGGCGACGATGGACCCGCCGTCGGCGTTCAGGTCGTACCCGTCGATCGGGACACCCTCGGACGAGTAGATGTTCAGCGGGGCGAGGAGGTCGCCGGTTTCGCTGTTGCTGCCGGCCGCGTAGACGACCTGGCTGTTCACCAGAAGGAACACGCCGGTGAGCAGCACCACGAAGCCGGCCGAACGCAGTCTCGCGCGGTCTGGACGCAGCACGTCAGCGCCGCCTTTGCCCGGCAGCGGACCGCAGCCGCCACACCACCAGGGCCGCCACACCCGCCCCGGCGGGCACCAGCCTCCACGCAGCACCGGCCCCGTCCTGCTGACCGGCAGCGGTCCTGGCCCCGCGCTCGCAGTAGGCCTTGGCCGGGCCGGCGATCGTTGCGCAGGGATCGTGGTGCGCGGGGCGGGCCTCGGTGGCGAACGCCTGCCCGGTGTGAGGCCACCACGCTTCCGGCAGGCACGCCCCGAGAGCGAGTATGACCGCGCCGGCGACAACGGCGATCACGGTGAGGATGCTTACGGCCGCGGCGATACGCCCAGAACGGTCCCCGGAGGAAGTGGGCATCAGAGGTGCTCCTTCGGACGGGCACCCATGGCCTCACCGGCAGCGGGTGCGGAGCGCGGTGGGGCGCTCGTGCGGCGTCCTGGCGTGGTGGTGATGGAGGCGGTGATGCGCTGGATGCGGGGGATGGAGACCTTGATGCGGCCGGTGTTCTGCCGCGGGCAGGTCAGCAGGAACTCGCCCTCCCGGCCCTTGTGGCCGACGGGGGACAGACCGGTGGTCACCAGCCGCAGCAGCGCGCTGTCGCCCGGGTCGAGGCCGACGAACTCAAGGCCTCGGCGGGCGCGTTCGCGGTCGGCGGTACGGGCCAGTGCCCGGTAGGCCATCAGGCCGCGGTCGGGGCCGAGTTCTGCAGCGTCGTGCGAGCCCGCCAGGAGCCCTGCGCCGTGCTTGCGGCCGTCGTGGAGGATCTCGTGGACCAGCGCGGTGCCCTCGGCGGACGAGGTGAGCCAGTACAGCTCGTCCAGGACCACGGCGGTGAACCGTGCGGGGTCCTCGAAGGCGGTCTGCCGGGCGAGCGCTGCGATCAGGTAGAGCACCGCCCGGCCGATCAGCGCCTCGAGCGGCTGCTGGTGCAGGACCTCGGGCTTGTCGAACGCGGCCTTCGGGGGCAGCTTCAGACCCGTGGTGGTGATGACGATCATGTCGCAGGCGCTGGAGGCGTCCAGCCGCACCGGCGGCAGCGTCGGGTCGAACACCATCCGGGCCAGGGAGTTGGTGGCGACGACGCGGATGAGGCCGGCGAGCGTGGCGGCCGCGTCCTGCCGTTTGCCCGCCTCGCGTGTGGCCATCTCGTCGAGGACCTCAAGGACGCGGTGCATGGAGGGGGCGTCGCTGAGGGCGGCCTGCTCGACGGCGTGGTGGAGGACCTCGCCGCTGGTACTCATCGGGCCGATGCCGAGCTGCAGGGTGAGGTAGGACAAGGCGTAGTGCCGTCCCTCGGGCCCGTCGAACATCCGCAGCGGGTCGATGGACACCTCGGCCTGCGCGGCGTCGATGATCTGGACGCGGCCCTTGGCGGCGGTGCGCGCGAAGGTCGCCCACTCGCGGACGGGGGTGCGGTCGATGCAGATCGCGCAGCCGCCCCGCGCCCACACCGCCTCCGCGATCAGCTTCTGCAGGACGCTCTTGCCCGCGCCCAGATCCCCGACGATTCCCATGGACGCCGATGCGTCGACCTTGGGCGCATCCGCCACGTTGATCATGACGGGGCGGGTGGTACCGCAGTCCAGGTCGATTCCGAGGAACATGCCGTTGGGGTCGCCGACCTCCGCAGCGGTGAAGGCCCCGCCCAGCGCCCAGTCTTCGGAGACTTGGTGCTGGGTGAACTCCCGCACGATTCCCGGCCGTACGGTGCCGGGCAGGCCGAGGGTGAAGAGGGCCTCCTGCAGTCCGGCCGGGCGCACGGCGCGGTAGTCGGCGCCGCCGAGCAGCGCGGCCAGGGCGCGGGCTCTCGCGTCGCAGATCGCGGCGGTCGGCCCCCACACTGTCAGCACCGTCACCGACTGCACCTCGACCTCCACGCTGGTGCGGGAGAGACGGGCATCGAGCTCGCCCAGGTCGCGGGCGGCCTCGGTGAGCGAGGCGGGCATGCCGGTGGGGCGGGCGTCGTACTGGTCGGCCTGGTCGATGAGTTCGTTCTTCTTGCGCCGCACCTGGTCGCGGGCCTTCTCCGCGGGCACGAGGGTGAGGTCGACGGTGTAGTCGACGGGGAAGTCCAGCAGCTCCAGCTGGGCGAACAGATCCGCGGCGTTCTCGCCCACGGCGGGCGGGCACTCGGCCAGCGCCAGCTGCGCCTGGTAGCCCACCCCGGCGTCCGTCTCGACCTGCAGCCAGCGCCGCCCCAGGGGAGAACCGGTGTTCAACCGCCACCAGGCTTTGCGGCCCGACCGCGTGAGATGCCCCGCACTCTTGAGCTCACGGGCGTCGTCGAGCTCGGCGTCGATACCGCCTTCCTGCAGGCGGACCTGGCCGAGGTCGGCGTAGCTGGGGGAGCGCAGCACGCCGTCCCGGAGCTGCCCGCCATACAGTTCGCTGCTCTCGGCCTCGGCGAGCAGCGGCTCCGCGAGGCCGCGGTGCAGGGCGTGCTGGATCAGCCACACGATCTCTGCCGGACGGGCGGGGCGGAAGGCGATGCCGCCGGCGAGGGCGGCCTCCATACGCGAGGCCTGCTCCCGGTACGCGGTCACCTCGCGCCGTGCCACTGGCGCCGGCCGCATGCCCAGCATCGGGGACAGCTCGGCCCACGCCGCGCCGAGCAAGGCCGACACCTGCAGGCCGGCGCTCTCGGCCTGCAGGGGCACGGCCAGCCACAGGGTGCGGCGGTGCATCTCCTGGTCGTCGAGCAGGTCCAGGGTGGCCTCGACGTTCTCCACCCACGAGTGCCGGCCCGTACCAGGTGCCTGCTCGGCCGGCTCGATGCCCTCGATCATCTTGAGGGCGATCTCGCCCGGGTCGACCTGCGCGCACAGACCGAACAACCGCGGTGCCCCGGACAGCGACCGCACCAAGTGGGTGATCTTGGCGAGCTGTTCGTCACGGACGGCAGCGGGAACGTACGTGCCCTGAACGGTCTCCTCCACCTGTCCCTGCGCGTCCGGGCCGGGGTGCAGGCGGTAGAGGGCCCACACGCTGCCGTGCGTCGACCACACCAGGTGCCCGGCGATGTGCCGGGTGGGAACCCTCACCACGCACCCCCCTGCTGGGCGAGCGCGAGCAGCTGCTGCACTCCGGAGACCGGCCCCGCGGGCATGACGGGAGCCGCTGGTGCCGTTTGGCGGCGCGCGGACGAGCGAGCGGTGGCGGGCCGCGCAACCGGCGCCCGCAGGGCACCGTGCCGAGCCGTAGAGAAGGGTGTCGTCGTCACCGCCGCGTCCGGCGTGGGAGCGGCCTCGATGGTGAAGCCGCCGAGCAGCGGTCGGGCAGCGCGGTCGCGGGCGGCCCGCCCGCCGATCCGCCCTCCCCTGGGCTGCCAGCCGAGCAGCACCCAGCCCAGCGCGGCCTGCATGGGCGCACGGCCCCGGATCTTCGGTCGGCGTACCGTCCAGATCGCCAGCAGCCACGCGACGATGGGGACCGGGCCCATCCACGACCACCAGCTGATGGTCTTGACCAGGAGGAAGCCGCCGCCGACGGCAACCGCGATCTGCGCGGGGGTGTAGGGGCCGAGAGGGATCTTCCAGTCGGCGACCTTGCCCAGCACCCAGGGGTGGCGTCGGGCGACGGTGTAGAAGCGGCCCACCCGCGCCGCAGACGCGGTCACAGCTGGCCTCCGGCGCCCGGCGAGTGGTCACGAGAGGACGGGAGTTCGGACTGGACGACGCCGGGGATGACGGGTGCGCCCTTCGCCGGGTTTTTCACCTCGTCCTCGAACATGTTCGCGAGGCTGTCGCGGGAGTCGTACAGCCCGAGCGCGATGATCATCAGCAGCAGGGCGCCGATCCCGGCCTTGAGGCTGAACTTTTGGATCATGATGACGACGACGAGGCAGACGAGACCGGCCTGCAGGCCCTTGGTCGCCCACTCCTTGAACATGTTGATCCAGGAGTCGCCGAGGTCGTTGAGCTGCCCGGCGAGCACCAGGCGGTGCACTGTGTTCACCGCGCACCGCCGTCCTGGACCGTGCCGGACTCCAGTGCGGCGACTTCCCACCGGCCCGAGCGGGCCTTGAGCGTGAGCTCGTACGCCAGCGGCCACCGGCCGTCGGCGTCCCGGGCCTCCACCGAGGCGAGGACACGCACCTTCGTGCCGTCGGCCGGCACCTGTCCGGCGGCCGCGGCTTCCTCGACGGCGGACACCTGCTGGACAAGGACCGCCGTGTACGGGGCGGGGACGACCGCCGAC
>NZ_JBEOWS010000320.1:0-11410 GCF_040296125.1 Streptomyces sp. NPDC002265
CAGTACGTGCCGGAGCGCGTGCAGGAGGTGCCGTTGTGTTCCAGCAGGCGCAGTCCCAGCCCGGTCGCGGTGTACAGGGTGCGCGGTCCGTCCGGTCGCGGCGCGGGAAGCCCTCCGCGAGCCGAGCGCGGTCCTGGACGAGGCTCTGAGGACCGGCGCCGGGCAGGTGGGCGGGTGGGGGGAGGGGACTCGTAGGGTGGGCGCATGACGGAACAGCCCGCCCGGAGTCTGCTGCTGGTGCACGCGCACCCGGACGACGAGTCGATCAACAACGGCGCGACCATGGCCAGGTACGCGGCCGAGGGCGCCCGGGTGACCCTGGTCACCTGCACCCTGGGCGAGCTCGGCGAGGTCATCCCGCCCGAGCTCGCACACCTGAGCGGTGACGCGCTGGGCGCACACCGGCTGGGCGAACTCGCGGCCGCGATGAGCGAGCTCGGCGTCGCGGACTTCCGTCAGCTCGGCGGCCCCGGCCGCTACCGGGACTCCGGGATGATGGGCCTGCCCGACAACGACGACCCGGCCTGCTTCTGGCAGGCGGACGTCGACGAGGCCGCCGCCCACCTCCTCGACGTGATCCTGGAGGTGCGCCCCCAGGTCCTCGTCACGTACGACGCCGACGGCGGCTACGGCCACCCCGACCACATCCAGGCCCACCGCGTCGCCGTGCGCGCCGCGGAGCTGGCCGCCGACGCCGGACGGCCGATCCCCAGGGTCTACTTCAACCGCATGCCGCGCCCCGCCGCCGAGGAGGCCTTCGGCCGGCTGCGCGCCGAGCTGCCCGGCCTGCCCTTCACCGGGACCGCCGCGGTCGACGACGTGCCGGGCGTGGTGGCCGAGGAGCGGATCACCGCCGAGATCGACGGCACCGCGTACGCGGCCGCCAAGGCCGCCGCGATGCGCGCACACGCCACCCAGATCGAGGTGGCCCCCGACGAGGCGTCCTTCGCGCTCTCCAACGAGCTCGCGCAGCCGCTCTTCACCACCGAGTACTACGAGCTGGCGGGCGGCGCCACCGGGGCCGGACGGGTGTCCGACCTGTTCGCCGGGGCAGAGGAGACGTCATGACGCAACACGGTTCGATGCTCGCCCAGCCGCTGCAACGGCCCTCCGCCGGACGTGTCCTGGCCTGTCTGGGGCTCTTCCTGCTCGGCGTGGTGGTCGCGATGGCCGGGGCCCTGGTGCAGTCGGGCTGGTTCCCGGGCGGACTTCTGCTCGCGCTCGCCGGCGCGGCCGGGCTCTTCCTCGGCGGGGCGCGCGCGACGGGCAGCCGCGGCGGCGCCGTCGCCTCCGCCGCGGGCTGGATGGTCACCGTCGTCTTCCTCACCGCCACTCGTCCCGAAGGGGACTTCCTGTTCGGCGCGGGGGGCGGCTCGTACCTCTTCCTGCTGGGCGGCATGGCACTTGCTGTGATCTGCGCCACCCTCGGCTGGGGGCGGCGATCGGGGGCCGACTCCGTCCGACTTGGCAAGTGACGTACCACTTCGCCGTGTGGCGCACGGGTACGTGCGGTGTGGTTTTACCCGGCGGTCGCGGGATAGAGGCCGGAAGCGGCCAGTATGGTGGTGCGCGCCGCCGAGCCTTCCCCGAGCACTCGACCCCGTTCGAGCAGAGGGAACCCCCACATGAGGTTGTGCGGGCGGCGGAGTCAACCGGGAGAACCTGCCTTGAGTCGTGAAACTGACACTCCGTCCTCCGGGCCCGACGGGCGCGGCGGAGCCGCATACCCTTCGGGCACGCCGCCGTACGGGACCCCCATGGTTTCCGACGCGGGCGCGGGCGCGGGCCGTCCGGCCGCCCAGCCGGAGGAGCGCAAGACCGAGACCACGCTGACGACCCGCATCCGGATCAACATCCCCGGGTCGCGGCCGATTCCGCCGGTCGTCGTCCGCACGCCCGTCGCGGACGCCGAGAGCGTCTCGGGCGACGACACCGGTACTCACGTACAGCCGGACGCCGCCCCGTCCGCCGCGGCCGTCGAGCCGCCTGCCGAGCCCGAGGCCCCGGCCGAGGAGAAGACGAGCGACTGGTTCGCCCCCCGCAGGGGCGGCGCGGCCAAGAGCGGCTCCACCAACGGTGCGGGCATGCCCGGCGGTTCCGCGGCGGGCGCAGCCCCCGCGCCCGCAGGTGGTGCCCCCGCCGCCGGTACCGGCCCTGCCACGGGTGCGCGGCCGGGTGCCGGCCGCCCCGGCTCCGCGAGCGTCCCCGGCGGCTCCCGCCCGGGCGGCACGAACGGCGCCGGACTGCCCGGCGCCACCGGCGGCCCGGTCGCGCCCGGCCACGGCGGCGGCACCGGTTCCTTCGACGTGACCGAGGCGCTGGCGGCGGGCCCGCTGGGCGGCGGTGCCCGCTCCGGGGCCGGCGAGCCGCGCCGCGACGACCTGCCGTACTTCACGGAGAACGGCCAGAGCGGCCACGGCGGCCCCCCGGGCGGCCCCGGCGGCCAGGGCGGCGCCCAGGGCCCCTCCGGCCCCACCGGCGGCCCTGTCACCGGTGACGGCCCGCTGGTGCCCCCGGTCGGCTCGGCGCCCGGTGCGCCCGGCGGTTCGCGTCCCCCCGGTGGTCTCGGCGTCCGCCGCGTGCCCGGTGCGTCCGGCGCGCCCGGCGGTCCCGGCCCCGGTCCCGTCGGCGGTCCCGGCGGTCCCGGTCCCGTCGGCGGTCCCGGCGGTCCCGCCGGTGGCCCCGGCCGTCCCGGTGCCCCCGGCCGCCCCGGCGCGCCCAAGTCGTTCAGCGGCGAGTCCTTCACCGACCCGGGCCCGTCCGGCGGCCCCCGTGCGCACGGCGCCGCCGGTCCCGGCGCCGGCGGACTGAGCGACGACACCGCGATCCTCACCCCGCAGAAGCCGGCCCCCGGCCCGGGCCCCGGCGGCTACGGCGGCCCCCGCGACAGGGTCTCCGGGGACACCGTCACCAGCGGCATTCCCGTCACGCCCCCCGGAGCGGGCCCCCGCTTCGACGGGCCGCCGGCGCGCACGGGCCCGAAGCTGCCCGCGCCGGTCGCGCAGAACGCGCCCGCGGCCGCGCCCCGCAAGAAGAAGGGCCGCAGCAAGCTGGTCCTGCTCGGCAGCCTCGCGGTCGTCGTCCTGGTCGGCGCCTATGGCGCGGGCCTGCTGATGAACCACTCCGACGTGCCCAAGGGCACCACCGTGCTCGGCGTCGACATCGGCGGCGGCACCCGTGACGACGCCGTCAAGAAGCTCGACGACGCCTTCGGCAAGCGGGTGGACCAGCCGCTGAAGCTGTCGGTCGGCGGAACCACCGTCACGCTGAAGCCCGATCAGGCCGGGCTCCAGTTCGACGAGCAGGCCACGGTCTCCGCGGCCGCCCAGAGCGACTACAACCCGGTCTCCGTGATCGGGTCGCTCTTCGGCGGACAGCGCGAGATCGAGCCGGCCATGCCCGTCGACGAGGAGAAGCTCCAGGCCGCACTGGAGAGCGCCGCGGGCGGCGCGGGCACCAACGACGGCACGATCAGGTTCCAGTCGGGCAAGGCCGTGGCCGTCTACGGCAAGCCGGGCAGGGGCATCGACGTCGACAGGTCGAAGACCTCGGTCCAGCAGGCCTACCGCACCCTGGTGGAGACCGGCGCGGCCGGCACCGTGCCGGTCCCGACCACCACCCGGCAGCCGACGATCTCGGACGCCGAGGTCGACCGGATGATGAAGAAGTTCGCCGAGCCCGCGATGTCCGGCAAGGTCACCGTGCAGACGGACGCCGCGCACTCGATCCCCTTCAGCCCGCAGAAGTCCCTGTGGAAGTTCCTGGAGGTCAAGGCGGTCGACGGCAAGCTCGTCGAGAGCTACAACGAGGCCGCGCTCAAGGAGCTCTACGGCCACACCTTCGACGGTGTGCTCATCACCCGCGGCACCGGCCAGAAGACGGCCGTCACGGTGCAGGACGTGATCAGCGCCCTGCGTCCGGCCCTGGTCAGCACGACGAACCGGGTCGCCGTCATCGAGACGAACCCCAGCTAGGGCAGGTCCCGGGAGCCGTCCGGTCAGGGCGGCTCCCGGGCCGTCATCTCGTGGGCATGACATCTGTCATGCGGCAGTCGGGACCGCCGACACTGCCGGGCCTGCGGCCGCCGCCGCCAGGATGTGCCCATGACGACGACAGTGAAGGCAACCGCCACCGAGGTGGTCGCGTTCGATCAGGTGAGCAAGAGCTACGGGGACGTACGGGCCGTGGACGGCCTGTCGCTCAGCCTGCACCCGGGGGAGACCGTTGCCCTGCTCGGACCCAACGGAGCCGGCAAGTCCACCACCCTGGACCTGCTGCTCGGCCTCAAGCACGCCGACAGCGGCTCGGTCCGGGTGTTCGGCACCAGCCCCCGTGAGGCCATAGTCGCGGGACACGTGGGCGCGATGCTCCAGAGCGGTGGCCTGATGGACGAGGTGACGGTCGGCGAACTGGTCGCCCTGGCCTGCGCCCTGCACCCGAAGCCGTACAAGGCCGGCGACGTGCTGGCCCGCGCCGGCGTCGCGCAGATCGCCGACCGCAAGGTCAACAAGCTCTCCGGAGGCCAGGCCCAGCGGGTCCGGTTCGCGCTCGCCACCGCGGGCGACAGCGACCTGATCGTCCTGGACGAGCCGACCACCGGCATGGACGTCTCCGCCCGCCAGGCCTTCTGGGCCACCATGCGCGAACAGGCCGACCAGGGCCGCACCGTCCTGTTCGCCACGCACTACCTCGAAGAGGCCGACGCCATCGCCGACCGCGTGCTCGTGCTGCACCGGGGCCGGCTGCTCGCCGACGGCACCGCCGCCGAGATCAAGGCGAAGGCGGGCGCCCGCCGGGTCTCCTTCGACCTGGAGGGCGAGATCGACACGGCGGCCCTGCGCGGACTGCCCTTCCTCACCTCCGTCGACATATCGGGCCAGACCGTCCGCATCCAGTCCACCGACGCGGACGCCACCGTCCACGCCCTGTACGGGCTCGGCGTCTACCCCCGCAACCTCGAAGTCGCCGGGCTCGGGCTCGAGCAGGCCTTCGTCGCCATCACCGCCGCCGAGGAGGCCAAGCAGTCGTGAACGCCCTCATCAAGCTGGAACTGGTCCGCGCCCTGCGCAACCGCAAGTTCCTGTTCTTCTCGGTGATCTACCCGTCGGCCCTGTTCCTGCTGATCGCGGGCAACGCCGACGCCACCACCAAGGTCGACGGCACCGGCCTGACCATCCCGACGTACATGATGGTCTCCATGGCCTCCTTCGGCGCCCTGACCGCCGTCCTGATGGGCAACAGCGAGCGCATCGCCAAGGAGCGCGAGAGCGGCTGGGTACGGCAGCTGAGGCTGACCACCCTGCCGGGCCGCGGCTACGTCCTCGCCAAGACGGCCAGCGCGGCCGTGGTGAGCCTGCCGTCCATCGTCATCGTGTTCGTGGTCGCCGCGGCCGCCAAGAACGTACGCCTGGACGCCTGGCAGTGGCTCGCACTCACCGGCGCCATCTGGGCCGGCAGCCTGGTCTTCGCCGCCCTCGGGGTCGCCATCGGCTACCTCGCCAGCGGGGACGCGGTCCGCCCGATCACGATGATCACCTACTTCGGTCTGTCGATGCTCGGCGGTCTGTGGATGCCGTCGACCACGTTCCCGCAGTGGTTGCAGGACATCGCCAAGTGGCTGCCCACGCACGCGTACGCTGCCCTGGGACAGGCGATCGAACAGAGCCAGGCCCCGCACGCCCAGGACGTCGCCATCCTCGCCGTCTTCTTCGTCCTGTTCGCGGGCGGCGCGGCCTGGCTGTACCGGAAGGACACGCTGAAGGCGTGAGCAGCAACCCGGAAGAGGCCCGTGACGGGCGGCTGGTGCGCATCGGCTGGCCGCCCCGCACCCGGCGCGAGGTACTGATCAAGACCCTGTGGATCGTGGTCTGGCTGGTCTTCCTCGGCTCGCCGGTGGGGGACCTGGTCTCCGGCGGCCACTCCACCGGCGGGGCGGTCGCCGGCTGGCTGGGCCTCTCCGTGTTCGTCGCGGTCTACCTGGTGCTGGTCTTCCGGCAGATGGGCCGCCGCTCGTACACCCCCCGGACGGTCGGTGTCCTGGTCGGCACCCTCGCCGTTCTCGCCGTCGTGCTGTGCCTGGCCTTCGGCAAGGAGTGGCTCGGACTCTTCGTGTACGTCTCCGTCGCCTGCGGCGCGGCGCTGCCGCTGCGCCTGGCCTACCGCACGATCCCGCTGACCGCCGTGGCGATGCTGCTCGTCGGGCTGCGGGCCGGCGAGCAGGACGCGCTGAACCTGGTCCTGCTGGTGGTGCTCATCGGGTTCGCGATGACCGGCGTCGGCCAACTGGTCCGTACGACCATCGAGTTGCGCCAGGCCCGCGCCACCGTCGCCCAGCTCGCCGCCAACGAGGAGCGGCTGCGCCTGGCCCGCGACCTGCACGACCTGCTGGGCCACTCGCTCTCGCTGATCACGCTGAAGAGCGAGCTGGCCGGTCGGATGCTCCCCGGCCACCCCGACAAGGCGGCCCAGCAGATCGCCGACATCGAACAGGTCAGCCGCCAGGCCCTGGTCGACGTACGGGAGGCCGTCACCGGCTACCGCAGGGCCCGTCTCGCCGACGAGCTCGCCGGCACCCGGGTCGCCCTGACGGCCGCCAACGTCACCGCCGACCTGCCCGTGGACCCCGACTTCACCGGCCTCCCGGAGGACAGCGAGTCCGCCCTCGCCTGGGCGCTGCGCGAGGCGGTCACCAACGTCGTACGGCACAGCGGTGCCCGGCGCTGCAGGGTGGAGCTGCTGCACCGCCAGACCCTCGACGGCCCCGTCCTCGAACTCTCCGTCGAGGACGACGGCCAGGGCGGCTCCGGGAAGGGTCCCGGCAACGGCCTGACGGGTCTGACCGAGCGGCTGGAGAAGGCGGGCGGCACCCTGGAGGCGGGCCCCCTCAAGCGCGGCTTCCGTCTGGTCGCCCGCGTCCCGGCAGGGCCCCTGCCGGACATAGGATCCGGGGCATGAGCCACACGATCAAGGTCCTGCTGGCCGAGGACCAGTCGATGGTCCGCGAGGCGCTGGCCGCGCTGCTCGGTCTGGAGGACGACATCGAGGTCGTCGTCCAGGTGGCGCGCGGGGACGAGGTCCTGGCGGCGGCCCGCGAGCACGACGTGGACGTGGCGCTCCTCGACATCGAGATGCCGGGCGCGACGGGCATAGAGGCGGCGGCCCTGCTGCACCGGGAACTGCCCCGGGTGAAGCTGGTCGTCCTCACCACCTTCGGCCGCCCCGGATACCTGCGCAGCGCCATGGAGTCCGGCGCCGACGCCTTCCTGGTCAAGGACGCCCCCGCCGCCCAGCTCGCCGAGGCCGTGCGCAAGGTGCTGGCCGGCGAGCGGGTGATCGACCCCACCCTCGCGGCCGCCGCGCTGGCCGAGGGCGCCAACCCCCTCACCGACCGCGAACGCGAGGTCCTGCGCGCCGCGGCCGACGGCTCCACCAACGCGGAACTGGCCAAGCTCCTGCACCTGTCCCAGGGCACGGTCCGCAACTACCTCTCCACGGCGATCCAGAAGTTAGCGGTACGCAACCGGGCCGAGGCGGTACGGACGGCACGGGAGAAGGGCTGGCTCTAGGCCCTGTCGCGCCCGGTCCCGTCCGCGTGGGCCGGGGGAGGGGCGGAAAGCCGGGGGATCAGTTCAGGCGGGCGCGGGCCGCCGTGGCCTGCCCCCGCACCTTCTCCGCCAGGGGCGCGTCCACCACGTCCACCAGGTCCGCGTACACCTCCATCTCCGCGGCCCCGGCCACGAAGTCCCCCCGCTGCACCAGGATCTGCGCCCGCTCGTACCGCAGCCGCGCCGGATGCGCGGGCAGCAGCAGCGCCAGCTCCACCGCCCACAGCGCCACGTCCGACCGCTCGGGCCGGGCCGAGGCCCACGCCCGGACGTTGTTCAGGATCCGCGTCACCACCTCCAGCGGGTCCGCGGGGGTCAGCATCGACGGCGTCAGCCGCGCCCCAGTGGCCCCCACGACGAGCAGCTCGGCGTCGGCCCCGCTGAGCAGCCGCCCCCCGTCGAACGGGTCCGCCAGCACCTGTTCGTCCTGCGGCCCGAACCCGACGACGAAGTGCCCCGGCAGCGCGACCCCGTACACCGGCGCGCCCGCCCGGCGCGCGACCTCCATCCACACCACGGACAGCAGGATGGGCAGCCCGCGCCGCCGGCGCAGCACCTCGTGCAGCAAGGACGAACCCAGCCACTGGTAGTCGGCCGGCGAACCGCGGAACCCGCAGCGCTCCCCGAGCACCGAACGCAGCGCACGGGCCCAGGCCGCGGGTCCGCCCGGACGGAACGGCAGCTGCCCTGCCAGCCGGTCCAGCTCCATCTGCGCCGCGTCCGCGCCCGCCTCGTCGAGCGTGCCGTCGGCCACCGCGCCCAGCAGCAGACACAGCGCCGACAGGTCGGGCCTGTCGCAGCGGGCCTCCTCGGCGAACCGCAGACGCAGTGCGGCCGAGCGTTCGGGCGGTGGGGGCAGCGGATGGCGCATGGCAGGCTCGTGCCCGCTCACGGTGATCCGTACCGGCCGTCGCCGGACCCGGCCGGCGCCCGGTAGTGGTGATAGGCGTGGTGCGCGGCGAAGCCCAGCCGCTCGTACAGCGCCCGCGCACCGGCGTTGTCCGTCTCCACCTGGAGCCAGGCGGCGGAGGCGCCCTCGTCGAGGGCCCGCCGGGCCAGCGCGGTCATCACGGCGGTGGCCAGCCCGCGCCGCCGCAGCGCCGGGTCGACCTCGACGGCGGCGAACCCGGCCCACCGCCCGTCCACGACGCACCGCCCGATCGCGGCGGGCGGCTCCTGCGCCCGCTCGCCGGGCACGGTCGCGAACCACACCGAGGGCCCTGCCCCGCTCCCGGCGTCGCCCGAACGGGGAGACCGCCCTTCCAGCACCGTCAGGGCCACGTCGCTCACTCCCTTGCGCTGATAGCGCGCCAGCCACGCCTCACCGGCCGCCCGGGACAGCACCACCCCGGACGGCTCGCCCAGGTCGGCGAGCGGCGCGAGCGCCCCGGTCCAGACCTCGGCGCTCACCTCACGCACCCACCCGCGCCGCTCCAGCTCCGCGCACAGCAGTTCCTGCGTGCCCTCGGCGCCGGTCGCGGTCTGGACGTACGCGGGCAGGCCGCGCTCCTCGTACCAGCGTCGTACCTCGGTGAGCGCCTCGTCGAGCGGGAGGCCCGGGTCGCCGAGCGGCAGCACCGAATTCGCGCGCCGGGTGAACCCGGCGGCGGCCCGCAGCTCCCATCCGCCCAGCCGCGCGCTCTCCAGCGGCCGCCAGGCGCGGGCGGTGACCCCGGCCAGCTCCTCGTAGGACGCGGCCGGGCCGCGCCGCCGGGCCGGTGCCGCGGGCACCACCTTCCCCGCGACCAGCGCGGACTGCGCGATCCGCACGATTTCGCCGTCCCGCCGTGTGATCATGAGCACGGTGTCGTCCCATGATGTGAGAACGCCGACCGTGTCGGTGAATTTCCCTCCGGTGTCGCCGGGGCCGGTCAACCGTCGCACGGAGACGCGTTTGCCCACGTCAGCGGCGGTGATGCGGACCTCTAGACGACCGGCGGCCGAGATTTCCACAGGTCGTTCCACCCCTCCTGTTCGGATCATGCCCAAGAACGGAGATACTAGGGGCGGGCATCGACGACGCCGCGCTCCCGCGCGCCAGGCGGCGGAGCCTGTAGGAGGCCCGCCAGCGCCCTATCGAGGAGGAACGACAGCGTGACCTACGTCATCGCGCAGCCTTGTGTCGACGTGAAGGACAAGGCGTGCATCGAGGAGTGCCCGGTCGACTGCATCTACGAGGGCCAGCGGTCCTTGTACATCCACCCGGACGAATGCGTCGACTGTGGTGCCTGTGAGCCGGTCTGCCCGGTCGAGGCGATCTTCTACGAGGACGACACTCCGGAGGAGTGGAAGGACTACTACAAGGCGAACGTCGAGTTCTTCGACGAGCTCGGCTCCCCCGGCGGCGCCAGCAAGCTGGGCCTGATCGAGCGCGACCACCCCTTCGTCGCCGCGCTGCCGCCGCAGGCCGAGTAACACCGCAGCAGCGGCCCGCAGCACCGTGCCGCCTCGGTTCCGTACGGCCTGATCGCCGCCCGATCACGCCGTACGGGGCCGAGGCGTTTGCCGTCCGCGGGGGCCGTGCGTCCGAGAAAGTGAGCGAGATCCCGTGTCCGCAGTCTCCGATCGTCTGCCCGTCTTCCCCTGGGACAAGCTGGAGCCGTACAAGAAGACGGCCGCCGCGCATCCGGACGGCATCGTCGACCTGTCCGTCGGCACCCCGGTCGACCCGGTCCCCGAGCTGATCCAGAAGGCCCTGATCGCCGCCGCGGACTCCCCGGGCTATCCGACGGTCTGGGGCACCCCCGAGCTGCGGGACGCGCTCACGGGCTGGCTGGAGCGCCGTCTGGGCGCCCGTGGGGTCACCCACCGGCACGTCCTGCCGATCGTCGGCTCCAAGGAACTGGTCGCCTGGCTCCCCACCCAGCTGGGCCTGGGCCCCGGCGACCGGGTGGCGTACCCGCGCCTGGCCTACCCGACCTACGAGGTCGGTGCCCGCCTGGCCCGCGCGGACCACGAGGTCTACGACGACCCGACCGACCTGGACCCGGCCGGGCTGAAGCTGCTCTGGCTGAACTCGCCGTCCAACCCGACCGGCCGCGTGCTGGACAAGGCGGAGCTCACCCGGATCGTCGCCTGGGCCCGGGAGCACGGCGTCCTGGTCTTCTCCGACGAGTGCTACATCGAGCTGGGCTGGGAGGCCGAGCCGGTCTCGGTCCTGCACCCGGACGTCAACGGCGGCTCGTACGAGGGCATCGTCTCGGTCCACTCGCTGTCGAAGCGGTCCAACCTGGCCGGCTACCGCGCGGCCTTCCTGGCCGGCGACCCGGCCGTCCTCGGCCCGCTGCTGGAGATCCGCAAGCACGGCGGCATGATGACGTCGGCCCCGACGCAGGCGGCCGTGGTGGCGGCGCTCGGCGACGACGTCCACGTCCGTGAGCAGCGCGAACGGTACGCGTCCCGGCGCACGCTGCTGCGTGACGCGCTGCTGGGCAACGGCTTCCGGATCGAGCACAGCGAGGCCAGCCTGTACCTGTGGGCCACCCGGGACGAGTCCTGCTGGACCACCGTGTCCCGGCTGGCCGACCTCGGCATCCTGGTCGCCCCCGGGGACTTCTACGGCACCGCGGGCGAGAAGTTCGTCCGGGTGGCGCTCACGACGACGGACGAGCGGGTCCGGGCCGCGGCGCAGCGCCTGGCGCGCTGACCGCCGCGCCCCGGCAGCTGTCCGGGGCCCTTGGTGCGGCGCGCAGACATGACACGGCGACGGGGGGCCGGGTTGGCCCCGCCCCCCGCCCCCGGGCGGGTGGGGGCACGCCCCCCCCGGGCGCCCCCGAAGCCGCGGGGGCGGGGGGGGGCGGTGGGGA